>NZ_JAKNRV010000649.1:0-1433 GCF_023072625.1 Pseudomonas emilianonis | reverse complement strand
CTGGCGCCGTCGCTGGTGCGGGCGGCGACCGGCTCGACCTCCAACCTGATCGGTGGCGGCTTGGTGGCGGTGCTGACCTTGAGCGGCGCGCTGATGATCTTCAGCCTGCGCAATCGCCCGGCCAATAAGGTCCTGCGGTTGGGCGCCAGCCTGCTGGCTGTTGGTGTGGCGCTGATCCTCGTGGCGGTCCACAGTGCCAGCCTGCCGCTGTTTTTCATCGCGACGTTAATCGCCGGCAGTGGTTTTGGCGCAGGCTTTCTCGGGGCCTTGCGCAGCGTGGTGCCGCTGGCCTTACCCCATGAGCGGGCGGGGTTGATGTCGGCATTTTATGTGCTGAGCTACCTGGCGTTCTGCCTGCCGTCTTTGCTGGCGGGCAATCTGATCCGCAGTTTTGGCCTCATCGCTACCACGGACGGCTACGGCGCCGTGCTGATCGTGCTGACCCTCGGCGCCCTGGCCGGGTTGCTACGCCAGGATGCATTGCGGGTCGGGTGCAAGGGCAGCGCCTGATGCTATATTGGTAAAATAGATAACAGTTAGAGATATTACCCGTTATATAGATATGTGCTCAGGTTCTACCATGGCCTCAACCTCATGCGAGGAAGAGGATTGCCATCATGACCTGCTCGACCACCCTGAACTACAAACCCTTCAGCCACCTGACCCGACCGCGGGAAGTGATTCGCCAGTTCACCCCGAACTGGTTCGCCGCCACCATGGGTACCGGGGTGTTGGCGCTGGCGCTGGCGCAACTGCCGGTCAATCTGCCGGGTGTGTACGCCGTCGCCGAAGGGTTGTGGCTGTTCACCATTGGCCTGTTCATCCTGTTCAGCGCCTTGTATACGGCGCGCTGGGTGATGTTTTTCGACGAGGCGCGGCGGATCTTCGGGCACTCTACGGTCTCGATGTTCTTCGGCACCATTCCCATGGGCCTGGCGACCCTTATCAACGGTTTGCTGTTGTTCGGCCTGCCGCGCTGGGGCGCTGGCGTGCTGTTCAACCGGGCCAGCGAGGCGCATTTTGTCGAACTGGACCAGCAACTGCTCGAGAGCAAACTGGTGGCGCTGCGCAGCACCTTGCTGGGCGTCGACTCGCCGCAGTTATTCGCCCAACGCGAAGCGCAACTGCGCGCCGAACTCAATCGCCAGCCTGACCTCGCATTACGCATCACCGCCGCCGGACAACGCTGGTTTGACGGCGCACCGAACATCAGCCTGCCCGAATCGCCTGGCCTGCACGGCCTGCAGAACGCCGGCACCGAGTACCGCGTGTACAACGCGCCGTTAAGGCCGGGTCAACCCGACTCGCCGCAACTGAGCCTGATGCTCGACATCACCCACCACCAACACTTCCTGCAACGTATGCAGCATTTGATCTGGCTCACGGTCAGCCTCTCAGCCCTGGCCACCGCGCTGCTCGGCGCCTGGGCTGCG
>NZ_JAKNRV010000648.1:0-1437 GCF_023072625.1 Pseudomonas emilianonis | reverse complement strand
GCACGACGTGGACGCCACCCACTTGAGCAACCGCGCCTGGCGCAGCCTCTCCGGCGGTGAACGCCAACGCGTACACATCGCCCGGGCCCTGGCGCAACGGCCGCAGATTCTGTTGTTGGATGAGCCGACCAATCACCTGGATATCCAGCATCAACTGGCGATTTTGAAGGGGGTGCAGGCGTTGCCAGTCACAACCTTAATCGCCTTGCACGATCTCAACCAGGCGCTGACCTGTGATCGCCTGGCCGTGCTGGAGCGCGGGAGCTTGGTGGCGCTGGGCAAGCCACTGGAAGTGCTGACACCGCAGCGGCTGCAGGACACGTTCGGGGTGCAGGCGCACTACCTGACAGACCCGTTTGACGGGGCGCAGATTCTGCGGCTGCGCGCTTAAATACAACACCGTTCAAATGTGGGCGCTGTCGAGCCCCAGCGAGGCTGAGATAAGATCACCGCGCAGCACCTGCCGAACCACCGCGCGCGCATCGCTAACCCTCGACAATCCTGAGCCAAGGCCACCGCGCCTGATAACTGCGCGCCTTCTGCTCAAACAACCCCAGCTCAGGATTGATGGGGTTGATCCTGAGAAGGCCCTGCTCCATATCAGTCAAACCAAATGGGGCATACACCTCGCCCGTCGCCACATCCAGCCCGATGCACGTCCCGGCCACCAGGTAACGATCAATCCCGTCGCGAGCCGAGCGCAACTGCGGATACGGCCTGCCAAACCGCTGGCCATACCAAAGGTGAACGCGCGCCTGATTCTTTACCTCAATTTCAACGCCCAAATCCTCGAACAGCCGCTGCGCTGCGCGAATGACCGCGTCTTCAGCCTCCCAGGAAAGGTCCGGATCGAAGTAAAAAACGTCGTAGTCCTTCACCCCCTGATCAGCAGGCAGATTCGACTGATGATTCCAAACGGCCTGGAACAGACAGCCCGCCGTCAGCATGCACTGGCTCAAACCGAGAGCGGGCAGGCGGGTGGTGATCTCGGCGTTGATGGGGTTGGCCATGGCTAGCTTGAGAAAGGTTTCGACGGTCAATGTCATGTTCAATCCTTTGTAATGGACACCGATCCTGGGGAGCCAACAGTACAACAACGCAGTGGACGATTTCACGTAGGGGCCCCTTCTTCACGTCATCAAAGTTCGCTAAGGTGCCTCGACACGCCGCCCCCTATTGCCCTCACCGAGACACCCACCTTGGCCCACTCTCCCACTGATCGTCCCGCCAGCGCCTGGTCGGTGTTTCTGATTTTTCTGCGCCTGGGGCTCACCTCCTTCGGCGGCCCCATCGCGCACCTGGGTTACTTTCGCGACGAATTCGTCACCCGGCGCCGCTGGCTGAGCGAGCGCAGCTATGGGGATTTGGTCGCACTGTGCCAATTCCTGCCCGGCCCGGCCAGCAGCCAGGTGGGCATCGCGCTGGGCCTGTCGCGGG
>NZ_JAKNRV010000647.1:0-1439 GCF_023072625.1 Pseudomonas emilianonis | reverse complement strand
TACCGGTGGCGGCCGAGCGTGGCCATCAGGTGACGTTGTTCGATTCGGCCAGCGAGATCGGCGGCCAGTTCAACATCGCCAAGCGCGTGCCGGGCAAGGAAGAGTTTTTCGAAACCCTGCGTTACTTCAATCGCAAGTTGCAGACCACCCATGTGGAGCTGTGTCTCAACACCCGTGTCGACGTCGCGCAACTGACGGCGGGCGGGTACGACGAGATCATCCTGGCCACCGGTATCGCACCACGCACGCCGGCGATTCCGGGTATCGACAACCCCAAGGTGCTGAGCTACCTCGACGTGATTCTCGAGCGCAAACCGGTGGGCAAGCGCGTCGCGGTGATCGGTGCCGGTGGTATCGGCTTCGACGTGTCGGAGTTCCTCGTGCATCAGGGCGTGTCCACCAGCCTGGACCGCGACGCGTTCTGGAAAGAGTGGGGCATCGACACGCAGTTGCAAGCGCGTGGCGGTGTCGCCGGGATCAAGCCTCAACCTCACCCGCCGGCGCGCGAGGTGTTCCTGTTGCAGCGCAAGGCCTCCAAGGTCGGCGATGGGTTGGGCAAGACCACCGGTTGGATTCACCGCACCGGTTTGAAGAACAAGCAGGTGCAGATGCTCAACAGCGTCGAGTACCTGAAAATCGACGATGAGGGCCTGCATATCCGCATCGGCGCCGAGGGCGAGCCGCAGCTGTTGGCGGTGGACAACATTGTGATCTGCGCTGGCCAGGACCCGTTGCGCGAATTGCAGGACGGCCTGGTCGCGGCGGGCCAGAACGTCCACCTGATCGGTGGCGCCGATGTAGCGGCCGAACTGGACGCCAAGCGCGCCATCAACCAGGGCTCGCGCCTGGCGGCTGAGTTGTAAAATGCCCGGAAGGGGCGGTGTTAGACTACCGCCCCTTTTTTCATGCGGACTAGCCCCGATGGGCCCTTTCGATTGGCTTCCCCATGCGCCCCTGGAACCGCTGCTGCTGGATTGGCTGAACGGGGTTGAGTTGGCCGTGCTGCGCCTGGACCGCATTGACCCGCTGATCAGCGGCAACAAGTGGTTCAAGCTCACCGAGCACCTGGCCCAAGCGCAACAGGCCGGTGCCAGCGGGATCATCAGCCTTGGAGGGGCGTACTCCAACCATCTGCATGCGCTGGCGGCGGCCGGCAAGCGTTTTGATTTTCCCACCGTCGGCCTGTTGCGCGGCCATCCCCAAGACACGCCCACTGTCCTCGACCTGAAAGCCTTCGGCATGCAGCTGCATTGGCTGGGTTATGGCGGCTACCGTGCGCGGCATGAGCCAGGTTTCTGGCTGCCGTGGCGCGAGCAATATCCCCATCTCTATCCAGTGCCCGAAGGCGGCGGGGGCGTCGCAGGGGCGTTGGGTTGCGGCGTATTGGTCGAGCAGGCGCGCGCGCAGTTGAGCAACGTGGGGTGGGATGATTACGATGC
>NZ_JAKNRV010000646.1:0-1444 GCF_023072625.1 Pseudomonas emilianonis | reverse complement strand
GGCCACAACATCCAGATCTGCCCCTGCTGCTTCATATTCCCTGCCAGTTCACCTGCTGCTTCCCCTGTGCCCCAGAACAAGTCCGCGCGCACTTCGCCGGTGATTGCGCCGCCGGTATCCTGCGCGGGAAGAATTACCGGGCAGCGATGGCCTGCCGCTGATCGATATCGGCGAAGTGCGCGACGGCGGCTCATATGAACAGCGCATGGGGCACATCGCGGTGTGGAATTCGGTGATGGATGAACACAACTACCTGGTGCGGCGCTGGGGGGATTTCATGCGCGCGCGAGGGTGATGCCGGCCAACCGCCTGTCGCCAATAATATGACGCGAAATATCCCGATTTTATTGTGTGCGCTTGCCTGAACTCCCAGCTAATCTGCTCAAACCCAACATCTTCTAAAAATAGATGTTTTTTTGACGCAGAGCCGGTCGTCGCAAGGAAGGCACATGACAAAGGGACGCAATGGCATCGAGAGGCGCACGCTTGCGCGGGGCGCGGCCATGCCGTGGCGTCACACGTTTCAGACCCGTATTGCCGGGGTGCTGGCCCTGTTGTTGTTGCTGGTGGTTGCCGGCACCTACTTCGCGGTCAAGGCTACCACCAGCCGCGCCGTGGAGAACCAGGCGCGGGTCCAGTTGAAAACCGGCACCCAAGTGTTCGAGCGCCTGCTGGACTTGCGCGGGCGCCGCTTGCAATACGGGCTCGACTGGCTCACCGCTGACGGCCCGTTCAAACACGCTGTGCTCGCAGGCAAGGCCGCGCCGATCCTGGCCGCTCTGCGGCAACACGGGACCGGCATTCGTGCCAGCGAAGTGTTTGTGCTGGGGCTCGATGGCAAGGTGATGGTCAGTACCTTGCCTATGCTCTCCAGCGGTCAACCGTTTCCTTACGACGCAGCACTGCGCCAGGCACGCCGCAGTGGCCTGCAAATGCTGATCGTGGCGATGGACGGGCGCCCCTATTTGCTGGTGCAAGACGAAGTGCTCGACCCGCTGCCCGTCGCCCGCGTCGTCATGGGCTTTCCCATGGACACGCTGTTCGCCAATGAACTGCGCTCCATGAGCAACCTCGACGTGTCGTTCCTCAGTGTGCAAGGCACACGCCCCGGCGCACTGCTCAGCACTCAGCCCGATGGCTACCAGGCCACCCTGCTCAGCCTGCTGCGTGACCCACACCCCAACCCCGAGGCGCAGATCGATCTGTTCTACGGCGAACGCGTGCTCAGCCATGTGCTGTCACTGGCCAACACCGGCGATGGCGATGAAGTGCGGGTGCTGCTGCAAAGCCCGCTGGACCATGCTCTGGAAGCCTTTGCGCCGCTGGGCCGGCAATTTCTCGGGATTGCCTTGGCGGTGCTGCTGATGTCGCTGGCCGGCGCGTTGTTTCTGGCGCGGCGGGTGTCGCGCCCGCTCAATGCGTTGGTGGAGGCCGCCGAACGACA
>NZ_JAKNRV010000645.1:0-1444 GCF_023072625.1 Pseudomonas emilianonis | reverse complement strand
CGACGACGGCGGCCTCGGTTTTGTGCGCCTGCCCACCGAAGTGGAATGGGAATTCGCCGCGCGCGGGGGGCAGGCAGTGAGTCGCCAGGACTTGGAAGGGCGCCTGTTCCCCCGGCGTATCGAGGGCAGTGAAAGCGACGGCCCGCTGGCGGATTGGGCGGTGTTCAACCAGGTTGCCGGCGGCACCGGCCAGGCCGCACGGCTGATGCCCATCGGCACCAAATTGCCCAACCCGATCGGTATGTTCGATGTGATCGGCAACGCGGCGGAAATGGTCCAGGAATCCTTCCAACTGGTGCATGCCGGGCGTCGCCAGGGCGCCTACGGCGGCTTTGTGGTCAAGGGCGGCAATTACCTGGAAGGCGAGGGCACGCTGTTCACTGGCATGCGCCGTGAGTACCCGTTGTTCGCCGCCGACGGCACCGAGCAAAGCAACGAGACCACCGGTTTTCGCGTGGCGATTGGCGCGCTGTCGGCACCGCGTTCGCGCTACAAGGAGCTGTTCGCGCAGTGGCAGAAAGAGGGCCGCCTGGCCTCGCTGACCGATGCCATCGATGACGCCCAGGACCCGACCAAGCGCCTGGACAGCATCATCGCCGCCAGCGTCGACCCACGGCTGCAAGCCGAGCTGGGGCTGGTCAACGAAGAGCTCAAGCGCAACGTCTCGCTGATCGCCCAGCAACGCGAAGAAGCGGCGGGCAACTTGATTCAGTCGGCGGCGTTGGTGGCCGAGACCATCAACAACTACAACATCCGCCTGATCAACCTGCAAAAGAGTCGCCAGCAGGCCGTGGATGCTAAGGACGAGGCCAGTGCGCAACTGTTTGCCACGGCCATCGCCAACGGGCGCAGCGCGCTCGACGGTGCGGTGGCGATCTATATCGACAACCTGGCCACCGGCACGCGCTACACCGATGCGGTGATCCAGGCACAGTTTCAACGGATCAAGGAAGAGTTGGATCGCAAGCCAGTGCTCGGCAAAAGCCTGGTGACGCGCGCGACACTGTTCGTTCGCCATGTCGGCGACTACCGCAAGCAACAGCGGGCCGACCCGGCAACGATTTTGAAGGAATTGCTCGCAGCCAGCGGTCAGCGGTCTTGATCGCTGGCGTGCGGGCGAGCTTGGAAGGGACTCAGGCGGCGGTGGGCCGTGCTGGGCAAGTCAAACTTAAAAGAGAACACATCTATGCTTTTTTCCCGTAAGGCGGTTTCCAAGCGTCACCTGCTGCTGATCGCGGCCGGTTTCAGCACCGTGTTGACTGGTTGCGCCACGTCGCCGGCCTCCAAGGTCGCGTCGAGCACCAAGGTCGAGTACTACCCGAACTGCTATGAGCCGGTGCAGCACCTGCGCACGACCGATTCGGACATGACCAAGTCGGTCGTTACCGGCGCGGCCATCGGCGCTGCCGGCGGTGCATTGCTCGGCGCCCTGACCGGCGACTCC
>NZ_JAKNRV010000644.1:0-1445 GCF_023072625.1 Pseudomonas emilianonis | reverse complement strand
CTTCGAACTGGTAGTGGTTGAGCGACAGCGACAGGTTGTAGGGCCAGAACTTCACCAGCGACGAGTACACCGCCATGCCGAACACCAGCAACAACACCGCGCAGATCAGCAGCATGGGCGTCGACACCTACAAGGAGTTACCGCGCAACAAGGACGCCAATTTCCATAACTACGGCGTGTTCGGCGAACTGACCTGGTACGCCGCCGACCGCGACCGCCTGATCACCGGCGCACGCCTGGACCGCGCCTCGGCCAGGGACTTCCGCCAAACCATCGGTTCAGGCATGTCGGCGCGCCCCAACCCGACCGCCGATGACACCCGCGCCGACACCCTGCCATCGGGCTTCATGCGTTATGAGCACGACCTGGCAGACACCCCGACCACGCTCTACGCCGGGCTGGGCCACTCCGAGCGCTTCCCGGATTACTGGGAACTGTTTTCCGCCAACACCGGCGCGGCCGGTTCGGTCAATGCGTTCGATGGCGTGAAGCCGGAGAAAACCACTCAGCTCGACTTCGGCGCGCAATACAAGACCGCTGACCTCGAAGCCTGGGCCTCGGGTTATATCGGCCAGGTGCGCGACTTCATCCTCTTCGACTACCAGGCCGGAATGATGGGCACCACGTCCCAGGCGCGTAACGTCGACGCACGGATCATGGGCGGCGAACTGGGCGCGGCGTACAAGCTGACCCAACACTGGAAGGCCGACGCCACCCTCGCCTATGCCTGGGGCAAGAACAGCAGCGACGGCAAGCCCCTGCCGCAAATGCCGCCGCTGGATGCGCGCCTGGGCCTGACCTACAGCGAGGACGACTGGAGCGCCGGCGCCTTGTGGCGAGTGGTCGCCGCGCAAAACCGCATCGACCAGAACAAAGGCAACGTGGTCGGCAAGGACTACGACAAGAGCAGCGGCTTTGGCGTGTTCTCGCTGAACGCGGCGTACCGCATCAATAAAAACTTCAAGGTCAGCACCGGCGTCGACAACCTGTTCGGCAAAGCCTACGCCGAGCATTTGAACCTGGCCGGCAACGCCGGGTTCGGCTACCCGGCCAACGATCCGCAGGCCATCAATGAGCCGGGGCGCACGCTCTGGACCAAGGTCGACATGAGCTTCTAAAGCATCGGGGGCAAGCCCCCTCCCACACCTGAAATGCATTCTAAATGTGGGAGGGGGCTTGCCCCCGATGGCGGTGTAACTGACCCCAAAAAACAAAACCTTGCGGAGCCCTGATGAGCACACAAAAAATCTCCTTCTACAACCTGGCCTGGCGTTGGCACTTCTACGCCGGGCTGTTTGTCGCCCCCTTCATGGTGCTGCTGGCGTTGACCGGCATCATCTACCTGTTCAAGCCCCAGCTCGACCCGCTGATGTACGGCGACCTGCTCACCGTCCCCGCCGCCGAACACGCGCTGAGCGCCGACGAGCAACTGCAGCGCGCCAAGG
>NZ_JAKNRV010000643.1:0-1452 GCF_023072625.1 Pseudomonas emilianonis | reverse complement strand
CGTTGAGGTTGACCTTGGTGGATTGTTCGGATTGGGTCATTTTGGCGAGTTGCGGGTTGAGGCAGCGGCCTTGATCGTCACAGGCGTCGTCGGTGGCGCGCCATTGGGCGGTGAAGGTCATGTGCGCGTGGCGCAGGTCGACATCGATGGCCCAGTAGGCCACCGGTACGAAATCGGCGATGCTGCGGTCACGGTCCACCACCAGGCGCAGGGTCGGGGTTTGCACGCGGCCCACCGGCAGCACGCCCTGGTAACCGGATTGACGGCCTAGCAAGGTAAACAGGCGGCTCATGTTCATGCCGATCAGCCAGTCGGCGCGGGAACGGCCCAGGGCCGAGTGGTACAGGCTGAAGGTTTCGGCGCCGGGTTTGAGCGCAGCCAGGGCCTTGCGAATGGAAGCGTCGTCCAGCGCCGACAGCCATAGCCGCTGGATCGGCCCGCGATAGCGGCAATGCTCCACCAGTTCGCGGGCGATCATTTCACCCTCACGGTCGGCGTCGGTGGCGATCACCAGCTCCTGGGCTTCGCCCAGCAGGCGCTTGACGGCCTTGAACTGGCTGGCGGTCTTGGGCTTGACCCGCATCTTCCATTTGTCCGGGATGATCGGCAGGTCGGCGAGCACCCAGCGCTTGTACTTGGCGTCGTAGGCATCGGGCGGGGCGGTTTCCAGCAGGTGGCCGATGCACCAGGTGACGGTCACCCCGTTGCCCAGCCAGCAACCGTCGCCACGGCGAGTGGCGCCGAGCACGGCCGCAATATCCTTGGCCTGGGAGGGTTTTTCACAGAGGAACAGCCGCATGGTCATCACATCAGATCGGGTTGATGCCTTGCAGGATGCGGAGTCCGAGGGATTTGAGCAACCATTATCTGTATGGATGTACAGCAATTTGTGTGGCGCCGCAGAACAGATGTGGGAGGGGGCTTGCTCCCGATGGCGACCTTCAGTCAATGCAAAGATAACTGAAGCCATCGGGAGCAAGCCCCCTCCCACAGGGGACCTACGGTGTTCAGGAGGTCGGGTCAGTTGTTATCGATATCCACGTGCCGCGTTTCCTTGAGGCAGAACATCCCGACAATCAGGCTCACCCCGGTCACGACCACCGGATACCACAAGCCGTAGAAGATATCGCCGGTGTACACCACCAGGGCAAACGACACGGTCGGCAGGAACCCGCCAAACCAGCCGTTGCCGATGTGGTAGGGCAGGGACATCGAGGTGTAGCGGATGCGTGTCGGGAACAGTTCAACCATCAGCGCCGCCAGCGGGCCGTAGCACATGGCCGCGATCAGGATCAGCACAACGATCAGCACCACCACCATCACCTTGTTGACCTGGGCCACATCCGCCGATGTCGGGTAGCCGGCCAGGGTCACGGCAGCGCGCAGGGCCGCCTCGTCAAAGCCATCGATGCGCACGTCGCCCACGCTCACCTGCACCGGGCTGCTCGCTGG
>NZ_JAKNRV010000642.1:0-1470 GCF_023072625.1 Pseudomonas emilianonis | reverse complement strand
ACACGTTCGGCTCACCGTCTGTAATGAAGTACGTCAGGTTTTTTGCACCCACATTGCTCGTGGCTTCGTCGCTCTTGAACCAATTGGTGGCGGCGTTGAACGCATCCTGATAGTTGGTCATGTCGCTGAGCAGTAGCGCGTGCTCCAGGTCGAAACGCTCGGCGCTTGGGCAATCCAGGCGTTGATACAGGCTGGCCCGCGCCAGGTAATCGGCGGCGCTGGCATGGCCCAGTTCCAGCACGCGCTCGGCGTCGACCAGGGCGGCCAGCGGGTCGTCATTGGAGAGGTACAACTGGCGCAGGTTGCGCGACAGCCGTTGGAGGATCGAGCGTGGGCTGGCGGTGCGCAGGTGGTCGGCCTGCAACTTGAGGTTGGGGCCGTATTGGCGTTGTAACAGGTCGCGGCAATCGTTGGGGTACAGGCGTCGACCGCCGCAGGGGTCGAGCAGGTGATCGGCGCCGTCTACCCGTAGCAGGAAGTGGCCGGGGAAGTTGACGCCGACCATCGGGATATTCAGGCGCCGCGCCAATTCCATCGCGATCAGCCCCATGGCCAGGGGTTGCCCGCGCTTGCGCTGCAACACCTTGTCCAGTAGGGCTGCGGCGGGGCGCAGCGGGGTGAAGTCATCCTGGGCGAACCCCAGGTCATTCAGGCGACGCAACAGCGGTTGGCCGAGTTCATCCGCCGGCAACATGGGCATGCCCAGGCTGACCTGCTGTTCGAGCGCGTTGAGGTCCTGCAGGATCAGCAGCGGATGCACCGTCGCATCATGCTCGGCGGCAATCCACAGCGCGGCTTCAAACAGCGCTGGGGGTGAACGTTCCAGACAGGCGAAAAAGGCGTGGCGGGGGTTCATTGCATTCTCCGGCGGATGCTCCCGTTTTAGCCTTGCTGTGAATTTTCGTCCAGTAGCTTGAGAGAAATCCTACTTGCTTATGTCGCATGGCCCGCAAAATCGGGCGGCTTATTCCCGAGCACTTCGGCAGTTTTCTGCCGCCCGCCTATACTTGGCGACACCAGAAGTGATTCGGGAGCTTGACGATGTTTGCTCTCATGCACAGCACCCGCCTTGAATCGCTGCACCTGAGCATCGACCCGATGACCGGGTTGAAGGCGGTCATAGCCATCCACAACAGCCGCCTTGGGCCAGCCTTGGGCGGTTGTCGTTACCTCGCGTATCCCGATGACGAAAGCGCGGTGGCCGACGCTGCGCGCCTGGCCCAAGGCATGAGCTACAAGGCCGCCCTGGCCGGTTTGCCGGTGGGCGGCGGTTGCGCCGTGATCCTGCGCCCGGCCCATGTGGAAAGCCGCGCGGCCTTGTTTGAAGCCTTTGGGCGGTGTGTCGAGCAACTCGAAGGCCGCTACATCACCGCCATCGACAGCGGCACCTCGGTGGCCGACATGGATTGCATTGCCCAGTACACCCGCTTCGTCACCAGCACCACCGCTGCCGGCGACCCCGCCCCCCAT
>NZ_JAKNRV010000641.1:0-1478 GCF_023072625.1 Pseudomonas emilianonis | reverse complement strand
TGCAACGCGCCAGCGCCGCCGACCGCCTGGCCTACCGCGAATGCCTGCTTGAACAGGCCGGGATCAAGCGCCAGACCCTCGGCGACTCAGACTTCGATGGCCTGGAAACCCTGCGCAGCTACGCCACCGAACACTTGAACCATCAGCTGTGCCTGGACCGCGCCGTCGCCCTGGGCGGTCAGCGCAGCTGCAACGACGTGGCACGCGCAGCCGGTTACCTGGCTGACGATTTGACCCTGACCTTTCATGTCGCGGTGGGCAGCCTCGAGGGCGGTTACATTGAGCCGGTCGCCATGAGCCTGGTGGATCTGGCGCTGAAGAACCTGTCGGGAAGCCCCAAAGGCCGCATGACGCTCAGCCATCGCACCGGCCGTGCGCTCGAAGCGTGGTTAACGCCTGACTACATCCGGCAACTGGTCGAACGTGTCGACATTGGTCAGAACTACCCCGCTTACCTGCGCCAGGAATTGATGAGCGACACCGACGCGGCGCGCAAACGCCAGCGGCTGTTCGCGCAACAGCGGCCCGTCCACCTGAAAGTTCAAGCGCTGGAGCACGCGATCAAAGGCGAAGCGGGCCTGACCACGCGCGGCGTGCGCTGTGTGCGGGCGCTGGTCGACCCCAACCCGCTGGCGCGCCGGGTCGATGGCGACAAGATTGTCATCCGCACCTTGGCCTTTCTGCGCACCCCCGCCGCCACGGCAGACGTGGTGCAAAACATGTTCATCATCGAACCGCTCGACACCCAATTGGGGCCGCACCTGCTGTACCGTCCGGCCTATCGCGAAGCGCTGCTCGAGTTCGCCAGCCGCGAGCATCTGCTGGCGGCCATTGTGCAACCCGGTGCGCTACAGCAGAGCGTGCTGACCTGGTTGGCGGCCCCGTCCAGGGCGATCTACAGCAACGGTGGTTTTACCCAGCCGCACTCCGTGCGTATCGGTATAGGCTCGGAGTTCGACCGGCTGCCCGAGGTGCCCAAACCCGCAGCTTTGGCGAAGGCCGGCGACCCGAGCAGCGACGAAGTCCTGCAAGCACTCCACCAGGGCAGCCTGATGGAGTATTTGTTTGGCTGCGAAACCCGCCAGTTGCTGGACCAGGCCGAGCGCGAGTCGACGTCGAATACACAGAGCCGCTGGGCGTTGATCCTGGAAGGCATGCAGCTGGGCTTCAACACCTTGTTGATGGCCGTGCGCGGGCCGTTGGCGTCGATTGGCTGGCTGATCCAGGCGACGCAAAGCCTCACCCAGGACCTGCCCGCGCTGGAAAGCCATGACCCTAGGGCGAAGGAGCTGGCGTGGGTCGATCTGCTGCTCAATATCGGCATGCTGCTGGTGCATCAAGGCGCACTTACCGCGCACACCGACACCTCACCGCTCGACGAACAGGCCCTGACTCGCGCGCCCTTCAGACGCCCGCCACCCGGCCAGCCCATCAGCCATCCAGCGGTGGTGGAACACGGCAGCATCGGCCTGCCCTCC
>NZ_JAKNRV010000640.1:0-1484 GCF_023072625.1 Pseudomonas emilianonis | reverse complement strand
CACCGGCCGCCACCGCCTGCACCACGCCCAAGCCACGCAGCAAGGTCTGGGTGCCGGTGGGAGCGGCGTCTTTGACGGGGGTGTGGGCGGTTTCCTGCATATCGGGCCTATGTGGTGGTACGAAAACGAGCGGCATTATGGCAAATACCGAACCTCAATACAGTTGAGATCCAAATGTGGGATCTTCACATGGCATGCATTCAGCGCTGCTTCATGCGGTCGATGATGACCGCCAGCAACAGGATCGAGCCGCGGATCACGTACTGATAGAAGGTGTCGATGTTCTTCAGGTTCATCGCATTCTCGATGATCGCCAGAATCAGCACCCCGGCGATCACATGACGAATCATGCCGATGCCACCGCTGAGCGATACCCCGCCGAGTACGCAGGCGGAAATCACGGTGAGCTCAAAGCCCTGGCCGATCATCGGCTGGCCGGAGGTCATGCGCGACGCGAGGATCACCCCGGCCAATGCGCCGATCAACCCGTGTACGGCAAAGATGATGATCTTGGTGCGGTCGACATTCACCCCGGCGAGCAATGCCGCTTCCTGGTTGCCGCCGATGGCCATGGTGTTGCGCCCGTAGGTGGTGTAGTTGAGCAGCCAGCCGAAGAACACAAAGCACAGCACGGTAATGATGATCGGCACCGGCACGCCCAGCAGTTGGCCGTTGCCGAGCACGAAGAAGCGCTCGTCCATCACGCCGACCGCCTTGCCGTTGGAGAAGATGTAGGCCAGGCCGCGCACGATCTGCATGGTCGCCAAGGTGGCGATCAACGCATTGATGCGCAGCTTGGCGATGACGATGCCGTTGATCAGCCCCACCACCAGGCCCATGGCCAAGGCTGCCGACACGCCGAGCAGCACACTGTCGGTGTCACGAATCACGATCCCGGCCACCACGCCGGCGCAGGCGATCACCGAGCCTACCGACAAGTCGAAGTGCCCCGAGGCCAGGCAGAACAGCATGGTGCAGGCCGCAATGCCCACCGTGGAAATCGCCAGGCCCAGGCCGCGCATGTTCAGCGGCGAGAGAAAGTTATCGATAAACAGCGCGCTGAGCACAAAGATGCCCAACGCGGCGAGCAGCATCACCCAGTCATCGAGAAACTTGCGCTGGTTGAAACCCGGCCAGAAGCCTTTTGCAGTTTTTACCTGAGACATACCTGTGCCCTCGAATTCTTCAAGCCCGCATCCGCGGGAGTGCCAGTTGCAGCAGCCGTGCTTCATCCGCTTGTTCGCGGCTCAATTCACCGGTCAGGGCGCCTTCGCACAGCACCAGAATGCGGTCAGAAATCCCCATCACCTCCATCAGGTCGCTGGACACCACAATCACCGCGATACCACTGGCCGCCAGGTCATGGATGATCTGGTAGATCTCCGACTTGGCGCCGATGTCGATGCCCCGCGTCGGCTCGTCCAGCAGCAGCACCTTCATCGGCATCGACAGCCAGCGGCCAAGAATGGCCTTCTGCTGATTGC
>NZ_JAKNRV010000063.1:0-20161 GCF_023072625.1 Pseudomonas emilianonis | reverse complement strand
CCACCGGCGAGTTGACGGTGTGCGCCGGCAGCTGCGGGCCGGGCAATCTGCACTTGATCAACGGCCTGTTCGATTGCCATCGCAACCACGTGCCGGTGCTGGCCATCGCCGCACAAATCCCGTCTTCCGAAATCGGCCTGAACTACTTCCAGGAAACCCATCCCCAGGAACTGTTCAAGGAGTGCAGCCACTTTATCGAACTGGTGACCAACCCCGAGCAGATGCCCCAGGTGTTGCATCGGGCCATGCGCTCGGCGATCCTCAACCGCGGCGTGGCGGTAGTAGTGATCCCTGGGGATGTGTCGCTGCTGGAAGTGGAAGACACGCTCAAACCCTGGCCGCCCCTGCATGCGCCGCGCACCCTGCCGGCAGAACAGGACCTGCAACGCCTGCGAGAAATCCTTAACAGCAGCCAGAAAACCACCCTGTTGTGCGGCAGCGGTTGCGCCGGCGCCCACGCCCAAGTGGTGGCCCTGGCGGATGCCTTGGGCGCGCCGGTGGTACACGCCTTGCGCGGCAAGGAGCATGTGGAATGGGACAACCCGTTCGACGTGGGCATGACCGGTCTGATCGGTTTCAGCTCCGGTTACCACGCCATGCTCAATTGCGACACGCTGATCATGCTCGGCACTGACTTCCCTTATCGCCAGTTCTACCCCACCGACGCGAAGATCATCCAGGTCGATCGCAACCCCCAGGCGCTGGGCCGGCGCGCCACCCTGGACCTGGGCATCGCCGCTGACGTGAGCGAGACCCTCGATGCACTCCTGCCGCGCCTGACCCGCAAGACCGACCGCAGCTTCCTCGAAACGTCCTTGGAGCACTACCAGAAAGCCCGCCAGGGCCTCGACGACCTGGCACAACCGTCAAAGGCCAACCGACCGATTCACCCGCAGTACGTGGCGCGCTTGCTCAGCGAACTGGCCGACGACGACGCGATCTTCACCGCCGACGTGGGCTCGCCCACCGTATGGGCCGCACGCTACCTGAAGATGAATGGTAAGCGCCGCCTGATCGGCTCGTTCAACCACGGCTCGATGGCCAATGCCATGCCCCAGGCCATCGGCGCGCAGGCGGCCTTCCCTGGGCGGCAGGTCATTTCGATGTCCGGCGACGGCGGTTTTACCATGTTGATGGGGGATTTCATCTCGCTCGCGCAGTTGAAACTGCCGGTGAAAGTCATCGTGTTCGATAACGCGTCACTCGGCTTTGTCGCCATGGAAATGAAAGCTGCCGGCTACCTTGACACCGGCACCGAGCTAAAAAACCCGGATTTCGCGGCGATGTCCAATGCGATGGGCATCCTGGGGATTCGCGTGGAGCAATCCGAAGACCTTGAACCGGCCCTGCGCCGCGCCCTGGCCCATGACGGCCCGGTGCTGGTAGACGTGGTGACGGCGACCCAGGAACTGGTGATGCCACCCAGCATCAAGCTGGAGCAGGCCAAGGGTTTCAGTCTGTACATGCTCAAGGCGGTGATGAGCGGGCGCGGGGATGAAGTGATCGAGTTGGCGCGTACCAACTGGTTGCGCTGATGTGAAGATAGGGTGATGGGCTCGCTCACGACTGCGCCGATTCAGCGGAGATACTTTCCACTGATACACCGCGATCGCAGGCAAGCCCGCTCCCACATCAACGATCAGCCGTGCTGTTTTTCAACCCACTTGCCGTAGGCGTCGATAAACGCCTGTAGAAATGGTTTGGTCTTCTCCGACAGTTTGCCGGCCTCATCAAACACACTGCCCGCGCCACCCAGATAGGCTTCAGGCTGCTGCATGCACGGCACATCGAGGAACACCAGGGACTGGCGCAGATGGTGGTTGGCGCCAAAGCCGCCAATCGCCCCCGGCGAGACACTGATGATCGCCCCCGGCTTGCCACTCCAGGCGCTTTGCCCGTAAGGGCGCGAGCCCACATCGATGGCATTCTTCAGCGGGGCGGGCACGGAGCGGTTGTATTCCGGGGTCACGAACAGCACTGCGTCGGATGACCGCACTTGTTGACGGAAAGTACTGTAGGCTGCGGGCGGCGATGCCCCGTCGATGTCCTCGTTGTAGAGCGGCAAATCGCCAATTTCGACAATGTTCAATGTGAGGTTGGCGGGGGCCAGTTCGGCCAATGCCAGGGCGACCTTGCGGTTGATCGACTCTTTTCTCAAGCTGCCAACCAGGACGGCAATCGTGTAGACCTTGCTCATTGAGGTTTCCCGACGTCTGACTAAAGGAGCTTGTAGTTATAAAGACTTCGCGACGTGTTCACCAGAAGGTTCTGATATCCACCCCGGCGTCTGCCTCGCGATCACCTGCGTAGGAAGCGTCTGAAAACTTCAGAGAATAGTATTTTTTTTCCATAGGTAAACTACCCCGCTCCATGACGGTCTACAGAACCGCAAATCGAGTGTTTATCTCCAGAGGTTCTAAACAGATGGCAGCAGTACTTGTCGGACAGTTCCATGCCAGAGACGCGGAAGGTCGCGTTTATTCGGTGCATGAGTTCCAGGAATCCATCCCACCGTTAGACGGCCTGGCTGGCTCGGCGCCCACCACAACCTACAAGCTGGCCATTGGCGACCGTGTAGAAAAACTGGACGGCGATGAATTCAGATTGATTCAGTCGGGGACCATTATCGTCCGCGAATCGGAAACCATCCGCGCGCAATAAGCTTGATCTCCCAAGCGTACCAGCTCAGTCCTGGCCATTGACGGCATTGACTGGGCCGGGCGATCACGGACGGCGAACCTCCGTCACTTCAATCCCCGGGTCCCCTTCAATCTGTTTGAGCGTGACCATCAGTCGCCCCTTCTCGCCCTCTACGGCATACATCAAGCGCTTGTACCCCGGCGTACCATACGCGGGATACGCCACCACCTGCCTGACCAGCGTGATGCCCAATACCGTACCCACCTGCTCGCCCACCTGTTCCTGGGAACGGATGAACGCATCGAGTGCGAGGTTTTCGGGCGCAGTGTCGTCGGGATTGCTCAAGAGATAAGCGGCCACGCACCCCACGGTCACCAGGACCAGCAGTTGCCTGGCCGTTACCCGGAAAAGTTTCGTGGGCATCGGCATTTGAGACCAGACCTGTTTTTGTTGTAAGTGCCGGGTAACCGGCATTGGTCATTGATGATCAGACGAGCCATTCTAATCAGGTCGATGGGTAATACCAGATGAATCAGTTGTCTCCGTAGGCAATATCCTTGTTATCCCCGACACCGCCCAACGTCCGGTCCTTGCCGAAAGAGAATAGGTCGAACGGGACCTGGGGCTGGCTCGGCGGATACTGATACTGATAGGCAACTCCCCAGGGATCGGTCAGCAGTTCCTCGTTGATGTAGGGACCCTTCCATTTCGCGTCGGCGGCAGGCGGCTTGATCAATGCGCCCAGGCCTTCCTCATCAGTCGGATACCGGCCAGTGTCTTGATGGAACTGCTCGACGGCCTTGCCCAGCAAGGCGACCTGGGCCTTGGCCGTGGCTATTTCTGTCAGGGCCATATCACCAAACAGCCGCGGCCCCACCGCCAGGGCCAACAAGCCGATGATGACAAGCACCACCAGCACTGCCCACCGCGTAAAGCCGCCTTGGGTACGCATGTGATCGACTGCGATTGGTACAGGCATTCTGAGCCCCCCTTGT
This sequence comes from Pseudomonas emilianonis, assembly GCF_023072625.1. Classification (NCBI taxonomy): domain Bacteria; kingdom Pseudomonadati; phylum Pseudomonadota; class Gammaproteobacteria; order Pseudomonadales; family Pseudomonadaceae; genus Pseudomonas; species Pseudomonas emilianonis. The sequence continues at coordinate 16,526 of NZ_JAKNRV010000063.1, read as the reverse complement.
CTCTCGGTTGATACGCTCTTTATATGACCTGCTTGTTGCAGTTGCGCAAGACCAACGTTCGTCGACGCGAATCAACACTCCTTGTTTTTCCCCAAGCCATTGAATCCCGGCCCTGCTGACCCTAGACTCCGGCCATGCGTTTACGTCATATCGAAGTGATTCAGGCCATCTTGCAGACCGGACACCTCGGCACGGCCGCCGAATGGTTGCAACTCCCCGTGGGCGATGTGGACGCGGCGCTCAAGGACGCCGAGCAGCAATTGGGTTTTATGTTGTTCGCCAGCGTGCGCGGACGCTTGCAACCGACCAGGGAGACCCTGGAGTTGCAAGCGCAAATCGCCCATGTGTATGAAGCGCTGGAGCCGGTGCAACGCTTGGCCAGTCGCCTGAAACACCATCACGCGCCAACCCTGCGTGCCCTGTGTACGCCGCCCCTGGCCAATCAACTGCTGCCACACAGCATTGCCGTGCTGCGCCGACGCTTCCAGGACACGCCGTGCAACCTGTCGAGCCAGCCGACCCGCGAGATCGTCAGGAGCCTGTTGCTGCACGAGGCCGATGTGGGCCTGAGCCTGCATGACCCGGAACATCCGCAGATCCAAAGCAGCGTATTGGCCCAGGGCAAACTGCAATTGCTCGCGCCCCATGGCTGGCTCAAACCCAAGCAGAAGTACATCGCCCTGCAGGACCTGGCCGGGCAGTCGATGATCGGGCTGGAGGGCCAAGACCCGCTCAGTCGCCTGCTCGACGCCAAGCTGCAAGCCCTGCGCCCGCTGCCGGTGGTGCAGACGCGGGTGCAGACCTACCAGATGATGCGCAGCATGGTGGAGGCCGGTGAAGGTTTGGCGATTGTCGACCCGTTCACCGCGTTCGGCGCCCGGGAGGCGGGGCTGGACGCGTGCCCGGTATCGCCGCCGATCATGGTCAGCCTGTATGCGCTGACCCTCAGGGACGGCGTGACGTCACCGGCATTGAATGCGCTGCTGGAGATTGTCACGCAGAAAGCTGAAGGCCTGCTGGCGAGCTGAACGCGTCAGACCGCTTCGACTTCCGTCTTGAACAAGCGATACCAGAAAATCGCCACCTCGCGGGTTTGCGGGTCGATCCCGCGATAGCGCAGGTGATCGATCCCGCCCATTACATACCCGCAACGCTCATACAGACGGCAGGCGCCGAGGTTGTTGTTCTGGGTCTCCAGCATCATGCCCGTCAGGTTTTTCTTGCGACTCCAGAACTGCGCCACGTCCAACAGCGCCTTGGCCACGCCATGACGGCGCGCGGGCAACGCCACGGCCAGCTCGTCAACGTGCGCGAAACCGTTCCAATTGGTACTCACCACGACATGCCCGACCGGTCGATCGTCGAGAAAGGCCATGAAGATCGCGCTGTCGGGCGCGTCGCGAAAACTGGCGAACTCCTCCGGGTCGATGCCGTAGCACTTACGATAGGGCAGGATGCGCTCAACGGGCCACTGTTCGACCCGCTTGCCCATCTCCGGCACGCCATAGGCGCTGACCTCAAAACTGAAATCATTGCCCCACACGTAAGCGTCGAAGCCCTCGTCGGCGACCCGCACACTGAGCCCTGGATACTTCGGGTTCATTACAGCTTGCATAAACATCCTTAACCCTTAATGCAATCGACGGTGTAACAACGACCACTGCCGTCATCTTCGTGTTGCAACCCATGAACATCCGCGACAAAACCGGGGAAACTGCTATCGAAAGTGCGGGCAAACGCCAGGTAGTCGATGATCGAACGCGTTGACTGGGTAAAGCGCTCACCCGGCATGATCAACGGAATGCCCGGAGGATAAGGCACCAGCATCACGGCGGCGATGCGCCCAGGCAAGGCATCGATGGGCACCGCCTCCACTTCCCCCCTGACCAATTGGTCATAGGCGTCGGCCGGTTTCATCGCAATTTCGGGCAAAACGGTGTACATCCGCTTGAGGTGTTTGGCGGTGGCGTTGCTACGGTAGCAGCTATGCAATTGATCGCACAGGTCGCGCAGCCCCAGCCCTTGATAGCGCGCCGGGCCCTGGGCGAATACCGAGGGCAGGCAACTGGCGAGGCTGACGTTGGCGTCGTAGTTGCGCTTGAATTCCAGCAACTCGGTGAGCAAGGTACTCCATTTGCCTTTGGTGATCCCCATGGAAAACAGCACGAGGAACGAATAAAGCCCGGTCTTTTCCACCACCAGACCACGCTCCCAGAGGAATTTGCTGACCACCGCAGCAGGAATCCCGCAGTCGCTCAACGCGCCGCCAGCACTGAGGCCAGGCATCACCAACGTGACTTTGATCGGGTCCAGCAGCACGTAATCTTCGACTATGTCGCCAAAGCCATGCCAGTCATCCTGCGGCTGCAACAGCCAATCTGCCGTGACGACCCGGTCGATGCCGGCCACGGACGGCGGCTGCCAGATGGAAAACCACCAATCCTCGGCGGCGATGTGCTGGCGCAGGTTGGCCAGGGCGCGGCGGAAGCTCAAGGCTTCGTCGAACATTTCCTGCAAAAGAGAGCGTCCCGCCGGGCCTTCCATCATCGCCGAAGCCACGTCCAGCGAGGCGATGATGCTGTATTGCGGCGAGGTAGAGATATGCATCATGAACGCTTCGTTGAACCGATCGCGATCCAACTGCCGCGCGCCGCCGTCCTGTACATGAATCATCGACGCCTGGCTGAACGCCGCCAGCAACTTGTGCGTGGAATGCGTGGTGAACACCAGCGGGCTGTCCGGCGTGCGTGAAGTGCACATGCCATAGCGCCCGGCGAAGAATTCGTGGAACGCCGCGTAGGCATACCAGGCTTCGTCAAAGTGCAGCACCTCGACACTGTTGCCCAATTGCTGCTTGATCAGCTCGGCGTTGTAACACAGGCCGTCGTAGGTGGAGTTGGTGACCACCGCCAGCTTCACTTTCGCCGGCCGGCCACGGGTCAGCGGGCTGGCCTCGATCTTGGCGCGGATCGACGCGGGGCTGAATTCGCTGAGGGGGATCGGGCCGATGATGCCCAATTCATTGCGCTCCGGGCACAGGTACAGCGGGATCGCGCCGGTCATGATGATCGAGTGCAGCACCGACTTGTGGCAGTTGCGGTCGACCAGCACCAAGTCATCACGACCGACCATCGAGTGCCAGACGATCTTGTTGGCGGTCGAGGTGCCATTGATCACAAAGAAGGTGTGATCGGCGCCAAAATTACGCGCGGCGCGCGCTTCTGCTTCGGCCAGCGGCCCGGTGTGATCGAGCAGCGAGCCCAACTCCGGCACAGAAACGGACAGGTCGGAGCGCAGCGTATTTTCCCCGAAAAACTGATGAAACGCCTGCCCCACCGGGCTTTTGCGATAGGCCACGCCACCACCGTGACCGGGCGTGTGCCAGGAGTAATTGGAGTCGGCGGTGTGTTGAACCAGGGCTTTGAAGAAGGGCGGCAACAAGCCATCGAGGTAAGTGCGTGCGGCGCGGGCAACTTGTCTGGCAAGAAACGGCACAGTGTCTTCGAACAGGTAAAGAATGCCGCGCAGTTGGTTGAGTTCGCTCATCGCATCGGCGGGGGCGTTTTCCAGGGTGACTTGTTCACCCAAGGCAAAAATCGGCAGGTTGGGCGCCCTAAGACGCGCCAGTCGGATCAGTTCGACCATGTTTTGCAGCAGATGCGTGTTTTCCCCGGCGCCTTCGGCGGCGATCAACATGCACGCCAGGCCATGGTGGGTGGAGGCCACCAGCCGGCCTTCGGCGTAGTCCACCGCAGAAAAGATACCGAAGCCCTCTTGTTCCAGCTCTTGAGCGATACCTCGGACCCGGTCGCCGGCAACGGTGTCGGCCTTGATGTCGCGATGCACGATAAGGATGGGGAACTTCAGGTCTTTGTACATGAGTGCTTTTAGTCCTGAGGGTGATGCACTCAGGGTAGAAGCTGTAAGCGGATGTGGCGAATGAAGATTTTGAAAGCAGCAACTCTCGAATGTGGGAGGGGGCTTGCTCCCAATAGCGGTGGATCTGCGGCATCAATGTCGACTGGCACGCCGCTATCGGGAGCAAGCCCCCTCCCACATTGTTTGACTGCGCTCAGCCAGATTATTGCTGGGTCAGTTGGGTCCACAACGCCGGCGCACCCGCCGATTTGGCAATCGCTTCCAGACGCGCTGCATGCTCAGCCAGGTCCTGCTCGCTGGCGCGGATGATCGGCGCCGGTTTGCGATCAGCCGGCAGACGACGGATTTCCGAAGGGCGATTACCCGAACCTTCCGCCGAACCGGCACCGTCGGAGGCGTTGCCGGCCAGGGACAGGCTGGTCTGCCCGCCGGTCATGGTCAGGTAAACGTCGGCCAGGATCTCGGAGTCGAGCAACGCGCCGTGCAGCTCACGGCCTGAGTTGTCGACGCCGTAGCGTTTGCACAAGGCATCCAGGCTGTTGCGCTGGCCCGGGTGACGCTCACGGGCCATCATCAAGGTGTCGAGGATCGAGCAGTGCTGGGAAATATTCGCGCGATCCGTCTGCCCCATCAGGGCAAACTCGTTATTGATGAAGCCGATGTCGAACGCCGCGTTATGGATGATCAACTGCGCGCCGTTGATGAATTCGAAGAACTCGTCGGCGACTTCAGCGAAGCGCGGCTTGCCTTTGAGGAATTCGTCGGTGATACCGTGGACGCCGATGGCGCCCTCATCACTTTCGCGGTCCGGTTGCAGGTAGACGTGGAAGTGACGGCCGGTGAGGCGACGCCCCATCAGTTCGACGCAGCCGATTTCAATGATCCGGTGGCCATCGGTCACCGGCATGCCGGTGGTTTCGGTATCGAGTACAACAGATCGGATGGCCATCAGGGTTCAGCTCTCAACGGTGTGTGTATTTCAAGGGGCGCAATCTTAACACGTCAGCCGGCATCAGCTCTGCTTGTAGCCCCGCACTTCGTCGACGCCACGGTTGGCCAACTGGTCGGCGCGCTCGTTGCCGTGGTGGCCGATGTGCCCGCGCACCCATTTCCAGGTGATGTTATGGCGATTGCATTGCTCATCGAGCAGTTGCCACAGGTCGGCGTTCTTGACCGGCTCCTTGGCCGCCGTCTTCCAGCCGCGCTTCTTCCAGTTGACCATCCACTCGTTGATGCCCTTCATCACGTATTGCGAGTCGGTCACCAGCAGCACGTCGCAACGCCGCTTGAGCTCTTCCAGGCCGCGAATGGCGCCCATCAGTTCCATGCGGTTGTTGGTGGTGTTGGCTTCGCCGCCCCATAGTTCCTTCTCCACGCCCTTGCACACCAGCAAGGCGCCCCAGCCGCCGGGGCCAGGGTTGCCTTTGCAGGCGCCATCGGTGAAGAGTTCAACGCTATCGGTCATCGGTTGCATCCATCAAAACGGGTCGCCGGGCATAGGCCGACAGCATCCCGAGGCCGAATGATTCGGCCTTAAATCAAAAAGAGGGTTCTACGGTTCGCTTTGCTTGCGGTTGACCTTGGCCATCGGCATCGGCACCAGCTTGCCCATGGGCTGGCGTAGCACCTGACGCACGGGCCGCAGCCCGACCACGATCTTGCGTGCAACCAGTAAATAGAAGCCGCCACCCGACAGTTGCCAGGCCCCCGCTCGACGCTCCCAGCCGGCCAGACGGCCCTGCCACTTGGTCGACGCGAGCGGCGGACGATAGCACCCGAAGCGGCGTTTCTCCAGTGCGAAGCCCAGCAGGTTGAGCCAGTCCCCCACCCGCGACGGCGAGATGCAACGGGCCTGGCGCAGGCCGTCATGGGCGAACACATGGCGCAGGCCCCAACTGCTCCAGGGGTTGATGCCGACAATCAGCAAATGGCCACCTGGGCGCACGCTGCTGGCAGCTTCGCGCAACAAACCGTGGGGTGACAGGCAGAAATCCAGGCCATGCTGCAGCACCACCACATCGGCAGCGTGCTCGCTCAACGGCCAGGCCTGTTCTTCGCAGACGATCTCCACCCCCGGCAACGGCGCGCCCAGGCGCACATTGCGCTGCACCTGCGGCGCGGACGGCGGCGTCTGGGCCGACGGACCGTAATGCACCAGGTAACCGCCAAAGAACCGGCCCAGCTCGTCTTCGAGCATGCTCCGTTCTTCATCCAGCAAAAATTGCCCGATCGGCCCGGACAGCCAGTCACGGGCTGCGCTGATCAGGGCCAGCCATTCAGGATCGGCCTGGGCGAACGCTTTATCAGTCATTGCATTCTCCAACTCGCCTAGACGTTCTAAGATGCACCAATGTGTTCAGCTTGGCGAATCGAAGAATGATACAGATCAGTGCCCTGCCCGCCTTCACCGATAACTACATCTGGTTGTTACAGGAGCCCCAAACCCGCCGCTGCGCCGTGGTCGACCCCGGCGATGCGGCCCCCGTGCTGACCTGGCTCGAGCAGAACCCGGAGTGGACGCTCAGCGACATCCTCATCACTCACCACCATCATGATCATGTGGGCGGCGTCGAAGCGCTGAAACGTGTGACCGGCGCCAAGGTCTATGGCCCGGCCAACGAAACGATCCCGGCGCGGGACGTCGCGCTGCAGGACAACGACCGCATCACTGTGCTGGGCTGGGACTTCGCCGTGTACGCCGTCCCCGGCCATACCCTCGGCCATCTCGCCTTCTATCACCAGGGCGTGCTGTTCTGCGGCGACACCCTCTTCGCCGCCGGTTGCGGCCGCCTGTTCGAAGGCACGCCAGCGCAAATGTACACCTCGCTGCAACGCCTGGCCGCCCTGCCGGCCGACACCCTGGTGTACTGCACCCATGAATACACACAGAGCAATCTCAGGTTTGCCCAGGCGGTGGAACCGGACAACGCCGATATCGCCGAACGGGTGGAAAACGTCAACCAACTGCGCGCCCGTGGCGAGATCACGCTGCCTTCCAACCTGGCCCTGGAAAAGCGCACCAACCCGTTCCTGCGTACCGCTGAAACATCCGTTAAACAAAAAGCTGACGAACGGAATGGCCGCGACAACCGCTCTGGAGCCGAGGTATTTGCTAGCTTGAGGGCTTGGAAAGATAAGTTCTAACGTGACGCAGTCTGATACGAAATTTCTGAATGGTTGACCGGAACCAAAGCGCTTTCTAGAATCGCCCGACATTTTTGCCCGGAACTTACTTCCAGCCAATGTCGTCATCTACTCGTAAATCCAATCATTCAGACGCATTGACCCGCCTGGCTCAAGCCGTGGCGGTGGCTGTCTCCGCGACTCTGGCGGGCTGCCAATCGACAAATTTCGCTGCACAATCCACCGTGCAACCCAAACCGAATCTTGTTGCCAAGATCAAGCAAAAACCTATTTGGCTCTCAGAGAAGCCGAGCCCCGAAGCCCCCCAGGATGTCTGGGAACGCATGCGTCGGGGCTTTCAATTGCAGGACGGCGTCGGCGTCAACCCGCGTATCGAGCAACAGCGCCTGTGGTTCGCCAGCAACCCGTCCTTCCTGGAGAACGCCGGCGAACGCGGCAGCCTCTACATTCATTACATCGTCGAACGCCTTGAAGAACGCAACATGCCCCTGGAGCTGGCGCTGCTGCCGGTGATTGAAAGTGCCTATAACCCAATGGCCTATTCGCGCAGCGATGCGGTCGGCTTGTGGCAGTTCATTCCCTCCACCGGGCGCTACTTCAACCTGCGCCAAACCCGCGCCTACGACGGTCGTCGCGATATCACCGCCTCCACCACCGCCGCCCTGGACTACCTGACACGTCTGCATGACATGTTCAACGGCGACTGGCTGCTGGCCCTGGCAGCGTATAACGCCGGCGAAGGCACGGTAAGCCGGGCGATCGAACGCAACGAGAAGCTCGGTCTGCCGACCGACTACTGGAACCTGCCCCTGCCCCAGGAAACCAAGGACTACGTGCCCAAGTTCCTGGCGCTGTCCCAGGTAGTGCTGGCCCCCGAAGCCTATGGCGTCAACCTGAACCCGATTGCCAACACGCCGTATTTCAAAATGGTTGAAGTCAAGCAAAGCATGGACCTGTCACGGGTCGCCGCATTGGCCGAGATCGACGAAGACGAACTGTTCCAGCTCAATCCGGCGCTGAAACAACGCACCACCCTGGACGGTCCCCAGCATTTGCTCGTGCCCAGCTCCAAGGCACAACTGTTGACCAGCAGCCTTTCGGCGATGAAGCCTGAAGAATTGCTGGCAATGCGTCCGAAAAAGCCGGTATTCGACGAAGTCGAGACCCGGTCCGTGGCTGGCCGTACCCGCAACTACAAGGTGCGCAACGGCGACAACCTGACGCTGATCGCCAAGGCCAACAAGGTCGATGTGCATGACCTGCAACGCTGGAACAAGCTCAACGGCCAGGCGCTCAAGGTCGGCCAGACCCTGGTGATGCAGGACACGCGCAAGCTGGTGGCCAAGGCCGACAGCAAGAAACCGGTGCAGTACAAGGTCAAGAAAGGCGACTCGCTGTATATCGTCGCCAAGCGTTTCAACGTTGAGATGCAACATCTCAAGCGCTGGAACCCACGCACTGGCATGGCGCTCAAGCCGGGGCAGATGCTGGTGGTTTCCGGGCCACGCTGACACCGCAAGAACACTGGAGCGCCAGTTGTGGGAGGGGGCTTGCGCCCGATGGCGGTGCATCAGTCGGTACATAAGCTGACTGACGCACCGCCATCGGGAGCAAGCCCCCTCCCACATAGGACCGCCATCATTCCAACTGGCTTTTTCCAACGGGAACAAGCTGTTACTGTACCGATCATAAAGCCCAAGCTGCCTGGATCGGATCTCTGACTTGACGCGTCCCCTCCTTCTACTAATAAGTCTGGCCTTGAGCTTTGCTGCGAACGCGACGATTACCGAGAGCCACGGTTATGCGCAGTTCGGCACCCTCAAGTACCCGGCCAAATTCACCCACTTCGATTGGGTAAACCCTGCAGCGCCGAAAGGCGGGACGTTGCGGGTTATGGCGTTTGGCACGTTCGACACCCTCAACCCCTATACCTTCAAGGGTTCAAGCCCGGTTTCCACGCCGAACTTCCTGCAATATGGCGTCAATGAGCTAAACGAACCGTTGATGGTCGGCACCGGCCAGTACGCGCCGTCCGGCGATGAGCCGACCTCCAGCTACGGGCTGATTGCCCAGTCGGTGGAGTACAGCGAGGACCGCAGTTGGGTGGTGTTCAACCTGCGCCCGGAAGCCCGCTTTCACGATGGCAAGCCGATCACCGCGTATGACGTGGCGTTTTCCTATCGCACCCTGCTGACCGAAGGTCATCCGCAATACCGCACCAACCTGCAGGAAGTGGCGCGGGTCGACATTCTCAACCGCCACCGTATCCGTTTTGTATTCAAGCGCGCCGGCAACCCGTTGCTGATCCTGCGCCTGGGCGAACTGCCGGTGCTGCCCCAGCACTACTGGAAAAACCGCGATTTCAAGGCCACCACCTTCGAACCACCGCTGGGCAGCGGGCCCTATCGCCTCAGCAAAGTCACCCCTGGCCGGCAGTTGGTGTTCGAGCGGGTCAAGGACTATTGGGGCAAGAGCCTGCCGGTCAACCAGGGTTTTTATAATTACGACAAGGTCGAAGTGGAGTTCTACCGCGACAGCGACGTCGCCTTCGAAGCCTTCAAGGCCGGCGAGTTCGATATCTATATCGAGCACCAGGCCAAGAACTGGGCGAATGGCTACAACTTCCCGGCGATCAACCGCGGCGATGTGATCAAGGCGCAGATCGCCCACCAGATCCCGACCCAAAGCCAGGGCCTGTTCATGAACACCCGGCGCCCGACCTTCAGTCAGGCCAAGGTGCGCGAAGCCCTGGGGCTGATGTTCGACTTTGAATGGACCAACCGCACCCTGTTCAGCGGCGCCTATAAACGCACCTTGAGCTATTACCCCAACAGCGAATTTTCGGCGACCGGCGTCCCGGTCGGCCATGAATGGTTGATGCTCTCACCCTACCGCGACCAACTACCGGCCAATCTCTACACCCAACCGTTCAGCCTGCCCCGGACCGACGGGCACGGCATCCCCCGCGAGACCCTGCGCCGCGCCCTGGCCCTGCTCGGCGAAGGCGGCTGGAAGCTGTCCGGGCAACGCCTGCTCAACAAGGACGGGCAACCGCTGCGCTTCGAGATCCTGCTGGTCAACCCGAACCTGGAGCGCATCCTGCAGCCCTATGTGGAAAACCTGAACAGTATCGGCATCGACGCGCACCTGCGCACAGTCGACCGGGCGCAATACAAACAGCGCCTCGATCAGTTCGATTTCGACATGATCCTGATGACCCTCAACCAAACCCTCAGCCCCGGCCTTGAGCAGTGGCAGTACTTCCACTCCAGCCAGGCGGCAATCAAGGGCAGCAAGAACTACGCCGGCATCGCCAATCCGGTGGTCGACCACCTGCTCGAACAACTGCTGGCGGCACAGACCCGCGACGAACAACTGGCCGCCGGCCGGGCCCTGGACCGGGTCCTGCTGTGGCAGCATTACAGCATTCCCAACTGGTACCTCAACTATCATCGCTTGGCGTACCGCAACCGGTTCGCCTTTGTCACCACGCCGCCCTACAGCCTGGGCCTGAGCGCATGGTGGCTGAAAGCTTCGGAGAAAGCCCAATGATGTCTTTGCGTACTGCACTGCTCGGCAGTCTGTTGCTATGCACGGCGGTCAACGCCGCCCCGCAACATGCGCTGACCCTCTACAACGAGCCGCCCAAGTACCCCGCCAACTTCAAGCACTTCGACTACGTCAACCCCAACGCCCCCAAGGGCGGCACCTTTCGCGAGTCGAGCATGGGCGGTTTCGACAGCCTCAACCCCTACATCAGCAAGGGCGTGCCGGCGGACAATATCAGCCTGATCTACGACACCCTGGCCATGCAGAGCCTGGACGAACCCATCACCGAATACGGCCTGGTGGCCGGCAAAATCGAAAAAGCCCCGGACAACAGCTGGGTACGCTTCTACCTGCGCCCCGAAGCACGCTTCCACGATGGCCACCCGATCCAGGCCGAAGACGTGGTGTTCACCTTCCAGATGCTGATGAAGGAAGGCTCACCGCTCTACCGCACCTACTACGCCGACGTCGACGAAGTGGTGGCCGAAGACCCGCTGCGGGTGCTGTTCAAATTCAAGCGCACCAACAACCGCGAATTGCCGCTGATCCTCGGGCAATTGCCGGTATTGCCCAAGCATTGGTGGGCCACCCGCGACTTTACCAAGGGCAACCTGGAAATACCGCTGGGCAGCGGGCCGTACAAGGTGGCCGAGGTCAAGGCCGGGCGCATGATTCGCTACGAGCGGGTCAAGGACTACTGGGCCAAGGACCTGCCCGTCACCCAAGGCTTCTACAACTTCGATCAGCGCATCACCGACTATTACCGTGACAGCACGGTATCCCTGGAAGCGTTGAAGGCCGGGCAGTTCGACTACTGGCTGGAATTCAGCGCGAAGAACTGGGCCAACGCCTATAACATTCCGGCGGTGGCCGAAGGGCGCCTGGTCAAGGAAGAGCTCCCCAACGGCAACCCCACCGGCATGCAGGGTTTCGTGTTCAATACGCGCAAGCCGATGTTCCAGGACGTGCGCGTGCGCAAGGCCATCAGCCTGTTGCTGGATTTCGAGTGGAGCAACAAACAGCTGTTCAACGGAGCCTACACCCGCACCCGCAGCTACTTCGAGAACTCGGAAATGGCCGCCACCGGCCTGCCCGGCCCGGACGAGTTGGCCATCCTCGAACCGCTGCGCGACAAGATCCCCGCCGAAGTCTTCACCCAGGCCTTTGCACCGTCCAAAACCGACGGCAGCGGCATGATCCGCACCCAGCAGCGCGAGGCCTACCAACTGTTGCAAGAGGCCGGCTGGCGCATCGTCGACGACAAGATGGTCGACGCCACCGGCAAACCGGTGACCATCGAATTCCTGCTCGCGCAGACCGAGTTCGAACGTATCCTGCTGCCCTTCAAACGCAACCTGGCGGACCTGGGTATCGACCTGGTAATTCGCCGGGTCGACGTCTCGCAATTCGTCAACCGCCTGCGCTCGCGGGATTTCGACATGCTGGTGGGCAGCTTCCCGCAGTCGACCTCGCCGGGTAACGAACAACGCGAATTCTGGAAGTCCTCCAGCGCCGATAAACCCGGCAGCCGCAACTACATGGGCCTCAAGGACCCGGCCGTCGACCAACTGGTAGAGGAACTGATCGACGCCGACTCACGCCAAAGCCTGATCGCCCATGCCAAGGCCCTGGATCGCGTGCTGCAATTTGGCTACTACGTGATCCCCAACTGGCACATCAAGACCTTCCGCATAGCGTACTGGGACCACCTCGGCCATCCGAAGGTGCCACCGCGCTATGACGTCGGCACCGCCACTTGGTGGGCGAAACCCGACGTGAAACCTGCCATCACCCTAGACACGAGCGCCGACCCGGCGAGCGGAGGCGATTAAATGCTGGCCTATATTGTTCGCCGCCTGTTGCTGATCATCCCCACGCTGTTCGGGATTCTGCTGATCAACTTCGTCATCATCCAGGCCGCCCCCGGTGGCCCGGTGGAGCAGATGATCGCCAAACTCGAAGGCTTCGAAGGCGCCACCAGCCGCATTGCCGGCGGCGGTGCCGAAGTCGCGGTGGCGGGTTCCAGCTACCGTGGCGCCCAGGGCCTGGACCCGGCGCTGATCAAGGAAATCGAAACCATGTACGGTTTCGACAAGTCGGCACCGGAACGCTTGTGGATCATGGTCAAGAACTACGCCCGACTGGATTTTGGCAACAGCTTCTTTCGTGACGCCAAGGTCATCGACCTGATCAAGGAAAAGATGCCGGTGTCCATCTCCCTCGGGTTATGGAGCACGCTGATCATGTACCTGGTCTCGATCCCGCTGGGAATCGCCAAGGCCACGCGACACGGCAGCCACTTCGACGTATGGACCAGCTCGGCGATCATCGTCGGCTACGCGATCCCGGCGTTCCTGTTCGCGATCCTGCTGATCGTGGTGTTTGCCGGCGGCAGTTACTTCGACTGGTTCCCCTTGCGCGGGCTGACCTCCAACAACTTCGATGAATTGAGCTGGGGCGGCAAGATCCTCGACTACTTCTGGCACCTGGCCTTGCCCGTCACCGCGCTGGTGATCGGCAACTTCGCGACCATGACGCTGCTGACCAAAAACAGCTTTCTCGACGAGATCAACAAGCAGTACGTGGTCACTGCCAAGGCCAAGGGCCTGACCAACCACCGCGTGCTCTACGGCCACGTGTTCCGCAACGCCATGCTGCTGGTGATCGCCGGTTTCCCCTCGGCGTTCATCGGGATTTTCTTCACCGGGTCCTTGCTGGTGGAAGTGATCTTCTCCCTCGACGGCCTCGGCCTGATGAGCTTTGAAGCGGCGATCAACCGCGATTACCCGGTGGTGTTCGGCACGCTGTTTATCTTCACCCTGCTCGGGTTGGTGGTGAAACTGATCGGTGACCTCACCTACACCCTGGTCGATCCGCGTATCGACTTCGCCAGCCGGGAGCATTGAGATGAATCTGTCCCCCCTCAATCGCCGCCGGTTCGAACGGTTCAAGGCGAACAAGCGTGGCTGGTGGTCGCTGTGGCTGTTCCTGATCCTGTTCGGCCTGAGCCTGGGCGCCGAGCTGATCGCCAACGACAAACCGCTGGCGGTGCATTACGACGGTGACTGGTATTTCCCGGCGCTCAAGCGCTACCCGGAAACCACCTTCGGCGGCGAATTTCCCCTGGAGGCCAACTACAAGAGCCCGTATATCCAGGAACTGCTCAAGGCCAAGGACGCCTGGACGCTGTGGGCGCCGATCCCGTTCAGCTACCAGAGCATCAACTACGACCTGAGGGTGCCGGCCCCCGCGCCGCCGTCTTCGGTCAACCTGCTGGGCACCGATGACCAGGGCCGCGACGTCTTGGCACGGGTGATCTATGGCTTCCGTGTGTCGGTGCTGTTTGCCCTGACCCTGACCGTGCTCAGTTCGATCATCGGCGTGATCGCCGGTGCCCTGCAGGGTTTTTATGGCGGCTGGGTCGACCTGGCCGGGCAACGCTTCCTGGAGATCTGGTCGGGCTTGCCGGTGCTGTACCTGCTGATCATCCTCGCCAGTTTCGTACAGCCCAACTTCTGGTGGCTGCTGGGGATCATGCTGCTGTTCTCGTGGATGAGCCTGGTGGACGTGGTCCGCGCCGAGTTCCTGCGCGGGCGCAACCTGGAATACGTGCGCGCGGCCAGGGCACTGGGCATGCAGAACGTCGCGATCATGTTCCGGCATATCCTGCCCAATGCCATGGTCTCGACCATGACCTTCATGCCGTTCATCCTCACCGGCGCCATCGGCACCCTGACCGCCCTGGACTTCCTCGGCTTCGGCCTGCCGGCGGGCTCGCCGTCGCTGGGAGAGCTGGTGGCCCAGGGCAAATCCAACCTGCAAGCGCCGTGGCTAGGCATGAGTGCCTTCGCCGTGCTGGCGATCATGTTGAGCTTGCTGGTGTTTATCGGCGAGTCCGCTCGCGATGCCTTCGACCCGAGGAAATGAGATGAATCAGGACAATCTGATCGAAGTCCGCGACCTCTGCGTCGAGTTCGTCACCGGCGAACATCACCACCGCGTGGTGAACAACGTCAGCTTCGACATCAAGCGCGGCGAAACCCTGGCGCTGGTCGGCGAAAGCGGCTCCGGCAAATCGGTGACCGCCCACTCGATCCTGCGCCTGCTGCCCTACCCCTTGGCGCGGCACCCCGCCGGCACCATCGAGTACGCCGGCCAGGACCTGCTGACCCTCAAAGAAAAAACCATCCGGCATATTCGCGGCAACCGCATTGCGATGATCTTCCAGGAGCCGATGACCTCGTTGAACCCGCTGCACTGCATCGAGAAGCAGATCAACGAAGTGCTCGGCCTGCACAAAGGGCTGACCGGTAAAGTCGCGACCCGACGCACCCTGGAGTTGCTCGAACTGGTGGGCATTCCCGAGCCGCATAAACGCCTCAAGGCGCTGCCCCACGAACTGTCCGGCGGCCAGCGCCAACGGGTGATGATCGCCATGGCCCTGGCCAACGAGCCGGAGCTGTTGATCGCCGATGAACCGACCACCGCCCTCGACGTGACGGTGCAGTTGAAGATCCTCGAACTGCTCAAGGAACTGCAGGCGCGCCTGGGCATGGCGTTGCTGCTGATCAGCCACGACTTGAACCTGGTGCGGCGCATTGCCCACCGGGTGTGCGTGATGCAGCAGGGTTGCATCGTCGAACAAGCCGATTGCGAAACCTTGTTCCAGTCGCCGCAGCACCCTTACACCCAGGAACTGCTCGCGGCCGAACCCAGCGGTGGGCCGGCCGACACGGCAGTCGGGCCGCCGTTGCTGGAAGTCGATGATTTGAAAGTCTGGTTTCCGATCAAGAAAGGCTTTCTGCGCAACACCGTCGATTACGTCAAGGCGGTGGACGGCATCAATTTCAGCCTGCCCCAGGGGCAAACCCTGGGCATCGTCGGCGAAAGCGGCTCGGGCAAGTCCACCCTCGGCCTGGCGATCCTGCGTCTGATCGCCAGCAAAGGCGGGATTCGCTTCGAAGGCCAGCAACTCGACCGCCTGACCCAGCAACAGGTGCGCCCGTTGCGCCGGGAAATGCAGGTGGTGTTCCAGGACCCGTTCGGCAGCCTCAGCCCGCGCATGTGTGTCAGCGAGATCGTCGGCGAAGGCCTGCGTATCCACAAGATGGGCAGCCCGGCGGAGCAGGAAGCGGCGATTATCGCGGCGCTCAAGGAAGTCGGCCTCGACCCGCAGTCGCGGCATCGCTACCCCCACGAGTTCTCCGGCGGCCAGCGCCAACGCATCGCCATTGCCCGCGCCCTGGTACTCAAGCCGCGCCTGATTCTGCTCGACGAGCCGACCTCGGCGCTCGACCGCACGGTACAGCGCCAAGTGGTGGAGCTGCTGCGCAGTTTGCAGACCAAGTACAACCTGACCTATCTGTTCATCAGCCATGACCTGGCCGTGGTGAAAGCGCTGAGTCACCAGTTGATGGTGGTCAAGCACGGGCAGGTGGTGGAACAGGGCGATGCGCCGGCGATTTTCGCCAACCCGCAGCATGCCTATACCCGGCAGTTGCTGGAGGCAGCGTTTCTGGTGCCGACGCCTTAGCGCGTGGCAGTGACCTATCCGCTCGTTGCGAAGGGATAGGTCACTCGCGTCAGGCCGCCAGCCCGCGCCCTGCCCGCTCCAGGTTGCGCCACAACCAAGGCGGCAGCACATCGGAGTCGAGGCTGTCGATCAGGTTCTTCAAGCCCAGCCCCAACTCCGTATCGCCTTCAATCACCAAGCGACGCCGGAAGAACAAGGTGTCCGGGTCTTCCTGCCGACTGGCCAGCAACAAGAACTCCCGCCAGTTACCACTGATCGTCACCTGGGCCTCGGCTTTTTCGGCGAGGCGCAAACCGTCCCGTGCCAGGGTCAGGTACCAGCACAGCCCGAGATCCGGGATGCGCAAGCACATCCAGCGCCCGCGCAGCAGGTCGAAGCCGCCGTCGCGCAACGGCTCGGCCAAGCAGCGGTTGAGGCCTTG
>NZ_JAKNRV010000639.1:0-1484 GCF_023072625.1 Pseudomonas emilianonis | reverse complement strand
GGGCGAGGGCGACCAGGGTGGCGGCGCCGCCCCAGGAGAACGACAGCACGTGTTCGGCGGCGAAGTGGTCGATGAGTTCCAGGAGGATCTGGCCTTCGACTTCCTTCGTCAGCATTTGCTCATGGCGGTTATGGATTTTGGAGCGGCCGGCGTAGGGCTGGTCGTACAAAACCACATTGAACTGCGGGTACAGGCTTTTCACGGTTTGGGCGAAGGACGCCGTGGTGGCCATGGAGCCGTTGACCAGGATGATGGTCTTTTCAGCCGCGTCCGCGCGATAGAACTCCGTGTAAACCCGATACTGACCCTGTATATCCAACACAGCGATTTCTGGCCTCATGTCGTAAGACTCCTGGCAAGCGGGTAGTGCGCGCAGATCACTCTGCACGAGCTTTATGACAGGTAGGCATACGCCTGGAAGATGAGTGCCCATGTCGAGCCGATGACGGCTGGCCGACGGGTGTTATCAGGGCGGGCTGTTTGCCGGGGAGGCCCGTGGATCAAGCGCGGGCGGGGCAAGGTGTTTCTTGGAGGTTATAGGCGACTCGCCAGTCATAATTTGGCTGACGGTTTGATTCAAGCAGTCGATTCGGGATGTCGCAAGTCGCCGAGATGGGTTTTAGCCATCACCGGCCGAACGGTCGTCAAACCAACAAAATTTCATCGGCGCTCAACGCCCGATACTCGCCGGGCGCCAGCGCGCCATCCAGTTCCAGCGGCCCCATGCGTTCCCGATGCAAGCGGATCACCTTGTTGTTGAAATGCCCGAACATGCGCTTCACCTGGTGATAGCGACCTTCGATGATGCTCAAGCGGGCCAGGCGCGGTGCCAACAGTTCCAGCTCGGCCGGTTGAGTCGTCAGGTCTTCAAACGCGAAATACACCCCCGCCGCGAAGGTGGCGGCGTATTGCGCACCGATCTCCTGCTCGGTCTCCACACGGTAGACCTTGGGCAGTTTGGTCGTCGGTTGCGTCAGGCGCCGCGACCACTGGCCGTCGTTGGTGATCAACATCAGCCCGGTGGTGTTGAAGTCCAGGCGACCGGCGATATGCAGTTCGTCTTTGTCCGGTTCATCCAGCCAGTCCAGCACCGTCGGGTGCTGTGGGTCGGCGGTGGCGCTCACGCAGCCCTGCGGTTTGTGCAGCATGAAATAGCGCGCCGGTTTACCCGCCTGTAGCACCTCATCGTCCACGCATACCCGGCTGAATTCGCGTACTTCATGGTGAGGGTCACTGACAGGCACGCCATCGACGCTCACGCGCCGTTCCACCAACAACAGGCGGACTTGCTGGCGATTGAAACGCGGCAGGTTGCTGAGGAATCGATCAACCCGCATTACAACGGCTCAGCCCCACGCAACTGCGCGTCCACCCGGGCACAGCGCGGGCACAGGCAGGCCTGGTTGCGTAATGCATCGGGCAGGGCTTCGAGCACCGCCGGGTCGATGGTGACGCTGTAGCACCAGCAGGCCTGGTCGGCAGTG
>NZ_JAKNRV010000638.1:0-1494 GCF_023072625.1 Pseudomonas emilianonis | reverse complement strand
CATGAAGCAGCGCCGCCTGAAGACCCTGCTCAAGCACGACATCAGCCTGCTGGCCTACCACCTGCCGCTGGACCTGCACGCCGAGGTCGGCAACAACGTCCAGCTGGCTCGGCAGTTGGACATCACCATCGAGAGCAACACGAACGGCCACCAAAGGCCCCAGAAGATGAATTGCGCAAGCAGCGTCAGGTTGTTCACCAGGCGTGCCTGGCTGTCCGGCAACGGCAGCAGCGCCGGCAGCACCAGCAGCACGGCGTAGATCAGTACCACGGCCCATTGCACGGCACGGATCAACCGGGCATGGCGACGCATGCCATCGCCCAGGCGCTGCAGCCAGCTCATGCCGCGTGCCGCGAGCGGCGCAGGCCGTTGCCCACCCACAGCCAATAACCGAGCAGCACCAGCACGGTCACCAGGCTCGGCGCGGCGCGGTAGCCGACAAAGTCAGCCAACAGCGCGCCCAAGCCGTGGCTGTCGCTGAGCAGGGCGCTGCTGTCCCAGCGGCTTTCACCGAAGCTGGAATAAACCCACTCGGGCATGTCCATCGCCAGCAATTGCCCGCTGATACGGTCCACGGCCGCCACCAGCAAAGCCCCGCCAAGCAGCAGCAAGAGCGCTTCGCTGAAGGCGAAAAACAGCGACCAGGAAATGAAGCGCCGCGTACTGCGCAACAGCAGCACCGTGAGCCCCGCCAGCACCAGGCCCAGCACGCCGCCGATAGCGAACAGGTTCAGCGCCGGGCCCTGCAGACGTGCGCCGGCACCGTACAGGAACACCACGGTTTCACTGCCTTCGCGGCTCACCGCCAACAGCGTCAATAGCAACACGCCCCAACCGCCCTGGCGGGCCAGGCGTTCATCGGCTTCGCGTACCAGGGTGTGTTTGAGCGTGGCCGCGTGGCGATGCATCCAGAACACCATCTGCACCATCAGGCCGCTGGCCAATAACGTCAGCGCCGCTTGCAGCCATTCGCCCTGGGGGCCGGTCATGGCCTCACCGGCCCACAGCATCAGGCCGGCCAAGCCTGCGGAGCAAAACAACCCCAGGACCACCCCGGCCCACAGGAAACGCCCCAGGCGCGAATGCGCGGTCTGGCGGCTGATCCAGACCTGCAGAATGCCGATCACCAGCAGCGCCTCGACGCTTTCGCGCCAGACAATAAACATCGATTGATTCATCAACGGCTTCCGGGGCTATTGGGCGAGGATGCTGCCTTCGGGCAACTGTGGGTTGAATTCGTCAAAGAACGGATACAGCCCAGGCGTGAGCGGGTGGATCACCACGAAGGTGGTCACACCGGGGGACAACACTTTCTCCACGCGCAGCGGTGTGCTCTCGAATTCGGCCGGGCCTTGGCCGAGGTTGTGCAGCACGATCTTGAAGCGCTCACCGGCCTTGACCGTGAGTTGCGGAGGGATGAAGTGGCCGTCCTGCAGGCTCAGTTCATAGGTGGGCAACGGCGCTGCCACGGCCGCGCCGCTCAGCAGCACGCTG
>NZ_JAKNRV010000637.1:0-1496 GCF_023072625.1 Pseudomonas emilianonis | reverse complement strand
CATCGGCCATGCGCCCCATGTTGTTGCTCGATTGCCACGGCTGGCTGTTCAAGCCATCGCTGACGCCCGGTTGCACGGCGATCCCCGGCAAGCCACCGTCCACCGGGCGCGCGGCGTCCACTTCGACGATGCGGATATTGCTGCGCCGCGCCACCGGGTATAGCGGGTCATCGGCCCACAGCGAGCGCAGGCCGATGACGGCATCGGCGTCCAACGCCAATTTGTTCAGCGCCGGGGCGCCACGGCCGGTGAAGTAGGACACCTGCCGCGAACCGGGCAGGTTGGCCGGTGCGGCGCGTTCGAGCTGTACGTCGCTGCCTTTAAGCAGCAGCTCCGCCAGGCCATAGGTAATGGGCAACGAGGCGAGGACCTTCACAGGTTTTTTCGCTTTGGTCAGCGCGGCATGGCCCAGACCTTGGTTGACTTTGAAACTCTTCGGATCAAAACCGTCGACGGCCAGCGCCGACGCGCTGATCAGGCAAGCGATGGCCAAGGCCAGTGGGCGAAATTCTGGGCGCATTATCCAAGATTCCCTTTGAGGCTGGGCACGGTGCCGCGCGCGATGGCGGCGAGGGCGAAGGCGATACCGGCGACCAGGATGATTGCGGCGCCGGAGGGGATGGGCAGGTCGAAGATGATCGGCAGCAGGATGCCGCACAACGTGCTGACGGTGGCGATCCCTACGGAGATCCAGAAGAAGCCTTTGAGCGACTGGCTCAGCAGGCGTGCCGCCGCCGCCGGAATCACCAACAGCGCGCCCACCAGGATCGCGCCGATGACCTTGACCGCCGCCACGGTGATCAACGTCACCAGGATCACGAACAGGTAATCCAGGGTTTTCACCGCCACCCCGCGCACCGCCGCCAACTGCGGGTTGAAGCTGGCGAGCATGATGCGGTTGTACAGCGGCAGGGCGAGGGCCATCACCAGGGCGCCGACAATCGCCAGCACCAGCAGGTCGTTGCCATTGACCGTCAACACCGAGCCGAACAGCACGTTTTCCAGGATGTGTACGTTGATCTTGCCCGCCAGAATCAACAGCAGGCTCGCGCCCACCGCCAGGGACACCGAAAGGAACACGCCGATCAAGGTATCCGGCGCCAAGCCGGTGCGGTTGCGCAGGTAATTGAGCAGGATGCCGAACAGCAGGCAGTAGCCGAACAGCGCGCCATAGGGCCCGGTGTAGGGTTCGCCGAGCAAAATGCCCACGGCCACGCCGGTCAGTGCGGCATGGCCGACCGCTTCGGAGAAAAACGCAAAGCGCTTGACCACCACCAGCGTCCCCAGGCCGCCGAGCACCGGTCCGATCAACAGGCCGGCGAGCAGGGCGTTGACCACAAAACCATAGGCCAGCGCCTCCGGCAGGTAACCGGAAGAGGCCCAGCCCTGGACCATCAAGCGAAACGCTTCATAACTCATGGCGCCGGGCTCCGCGGGTGGGTGGAGAACAGGCTCAGCAGGCGGTCCGGGGTCAGCGCCTCCTTGGGCGTGGCGTC
>NZ_JAKNRV010000636.1:0-1509 GCF_023072625.1 Pseudomonas emilianonis | reverse complement strand
AGTGCCGGCCGCCACCGTCAGGCCTTTGATCGGCACGTCGTAGTTCAAGGTGGCCCCCGCCGGGAACGCGGTGCCGTCGGCCAGGGTCACGCCGTTACCCGGCACCACCACCGCGCCGCCGGTAAAGTCGATTCCGGGCAGCAACACCCAGCCCTTGTCGTCCACCGTTTCCGGCGGTGGGGCAAAACCATCGTTGATGCTGCCGTATATGTTCAGGTCGCCACCGGCGCGCAGGGTCAGGCTGCCGGACTCGCCGGAGCCGTACACCGAGGTTTTCTGGCTGTTGGGGTTGAGGCTGGCGTAGCGGTAGCCGGACAGGTCCAGATCGCCCTGCACCACCAGATCGCCGTCCGGTGTACGGCTGACGATTTCCACACCCGGACGCAAATGGAAGGCATTGGCGTAGGTCGCAGTGTTGAGCCCCGCCAGTTTGCCCTGCAACAAATCCTGGTTGAGCAGTGCCGCGTTGATAAACGCGGTGCTCAGCGCATGCTTGCCATCCAGGTAGGCCTGGTCGATCTGCTGGTAAGGCCGCCCGCTGGCGGTAGGGTCGTTGACCAACGGCGCATCGTCATAGGTGGCCATGCCGTTGAGGGTGATCGACCGCGCGCCCTGGATGGCCAGGCGGCCACGGGCGTCAATGTTGATATCGTTGCTGCTGCCATCGGTGTTGACCAGGCGCGGTGCATTAAGCTCCAGCGTGCCGCGATTGCGCCCGTCGTTGCTGGACGAGCCATTGGTGCCGTGGCGCAGGTCAATGCGCATGCCGTCGGCGAGGGTCAACTGGCCGTCGCCGGAGCCGAGGACCACCATGGCGCGGTTGGGTGAGTCGATGATCTTGCCATAGCTGTCCACCCGCAACCGGCCGCCGTGGGCGTCCAGCATGGCGCTGCCGTCCAGGCTCAGGCCATGCTTGCCCGCCAGGTTGATACTGCCGACGCGCTCACCGCTGGCATCCACCAGGCCGGTGACGCGCAGGCTGCCGTTGTCCACCGAGACGCTGACGGTGCTGGCCTTGACGCCGTTGCCGATGGTCAAGTCGCCTTGCTTGAGCTGGAAGCTGCGCGCACCGAAGACTTGGCCCGCATTGAGGCGCTGGTTCAAATCCGCGAACTGCTGGTCCAGCGAACCGCTGCTGCCCAGGCGCTGGGCCTGGATTTCCAAGGTACCGGCCTGGTACGGCATCAAGGTGCCGCCCGCGTCGTAGTCGCCGCTGCTGCCGCCGAGGATCTTGCCTTGCATGTCGACAATGCCGCCCGCCGCATCCACTGCAACGGCACGCAGTTTGCCGGCCTGGTTGTTCTTGGCCGACAGGTCGATCGTCGAGCCTGCCGCCTGGTAGATGTTGCCATTGCGACTGTCGAGCAGCACATCGCCACCCCAGCCATCCATGGGCGACCGCGTGAACCCGAAGGCATACGGCAACCGGGTTGCTGAGGCGGTCATCCAGCACATGGCCCCGGAGCTTCGAGCGCTCAGGGCCAAGGCGGTGGAGGCGGAGGGGGCAAA
>NZ_JAKNRV010000635.1:0-1515 GCF_023072625.1 Pseudomonas emilianonis | reverse complement strand
CCGGTTGGCGACGCGCACGCCACCACAGGCCGAAACCCAGCAATGTCGTGCAGGCGAGGAGCAGGGTGCTCAGTTGCCACAGCCACAGGCGGCTATCGTCGGGCGCGGTGATGATGGTCGGTGTGGCGGGCGTGTCCACCACCAGGCTCGGGTTATTCGCCACTTGCAGGGTGCGGGCGGGCAGGCTGGTGCGTTCGAGGTGGTCTTCATGGGTGTTCCACCACACCACTTCCACCGCCGGCAATTCCAGGGCGCCGGCGCGGGTGGGTACCAGGGCTTCGCGGTCTTCACGGCTGCCGATCAGGCCACGGTCGCTGTTCTGGTTGCCGAGTACCGGTTGGTCCGGGTAGCGGCGCAGGCCATTGATCTCGGTGCTCGGCAGCCCCGGCAGTTGTGCGCTGGACAGGCCTTCGGCCTTGACTGTCAAGCTGCGGGTCAGGGAATCGCCGATCTGCACGTGGTCCGGCTCGGGGTTCCAGTTTTCGCTCAGGGTCAGGCTGCGTGCCGGTAGCCACGGCGCATCGGCGGGATACAACTCGGGCTTGGGTTTGACCGTCAACTCGATGGGCGCGGTGCTGACGTGAATCAGCTTGCCCGGCTTGGTGCCTTGCAGCGTGTTCTCCTGCGGCGGGCGCGACTCCACCAAGGTTGCGCTGAAGGTTTGCGCCGCAATCGTCAGGTTGCCGCTGTGCTGCGGGTAGATCGCGTAGCGGGTTTCGATCACGCCATGGCGAATGCTGTTGATGACTTTCTCGTAGGTGCGCGATTCGCCCAGTTGCTCGATACGCGCATCGGGAATCTGCAGCGGTGTGAGGCTGCTGTCGTCGTACAGCGACACCGAGTGATACACGCGTACCGTCAACAGTGTCTGGGCTTGAACGTACACGCTGTTCTGGTCGAGGTTGGACTCGACGAACACCGGCGCGAGTTCGGCGTTGGTGTCCTGGCTGGTGGTTTCCAACACTTGCAGGCTGATCGGCTGGGTCGTGTATTCACCCACTTGCAACGGCGGGATCACCACGGTGCCGTTTTCCTTGGGCAGCAGAGTGATGATCCAGCGCGTGGTGGCGTGGTTGTCGCCGCCGAGGGTGGTGAGTTGGTTGATCTGGCGGGTGCCGCTGACTTCGAACTGCGCATCCAGCGGCGACAGGTCGGGTTTGCCGAACTGGGTGACGTCGCTGGATTCCACCGTCAGTTCCACCGTTTCCCCGGAGTTGAGGCGGCTGCGGTCGACGCTCGCGACCAGGTTCGCCGCCTGGGCGTGGCCTGCCGATAACGCGAGCAGAAGCAGAAGGGTGGTGCGGCGGCTCATCGAGTCTTGTCCTGATGCTGTTGCTGTTCGTACCAGAATTTGCGGCGCAGCAGTTCGCCGGGGTTGTCCGGGATCTCCTGCAGCCATTGTTCCAGGGCCTGGCGATGTTCACCGTCCAGGCTGGCGTCGCTCGGGCGCAGCGGCGGGGTGGTGGTTTGCTCATCCCCCAGTTCGCTGCCTGGCACGTCATTGCCGCCCGCTTG
>NZ_JAKNRV010000634.1:0-1528 GCF_023072625.1 Pseudomonas emilianonis | reverse complement strand
CGGCAAAGCGGCGGGTCTGCTCGGTCTGCGCATCCGCTTGATCACTCACCGGGTCCAGCGGCGGCTGGCCACCGGCCGGGGATGCCAGCACCACATCGGCGCCGGCGTCCTTGAACACGTAATACGGCGCCGCAAATTCTTCGAGCCAGAAGCCGGTCTTGCGGCCGGTATCGCCCAGCTGGTCGTGAGAGGTCAGTACCATTAATACTTTCATTTTCCAGTGCCTCGATAGGGTGAAGGTCAGTGTGTGTCAGGGCAACCCAACAGCTGTCGGGTCAGTAGCAGCGCCTGATCAAAAGGCGCGGATGTACGGGTGATCTTGCTCATGACGCTGGTCCCCAGCCATAACGCATACAGGCTGCGGGCCAGGCTTTGCGGGGCTTGCGTCACTGTCAGCGAACCGTCTTCGACGCCGCGCCCAATCGCGTCGGCCAGCAAGGCGATGGTCCTGGATGTGCCGCGATCCAGGGCCAATCGCATCGGTTCTGAAAGGTCTGACACTTCTGCACCGAGTTTGACGGCAAGGCATTTGCCCGCGTCGGTGCAACCGGTCTGATTGTCGATCCAGCATTGCCAATAGCGCATCAACTTGGCGTGTTGGGATAACCCAGGCGCGTCGAACAGTTGCGCCATCCCCTGCACGTAGTGATCGAAGTAGGTATCGAGCAATACCACACCGAACGCGTCTTTGGAGTGGAAGTAGTGATAAAACGAACCTTTCGGCACATCGGCAGCTTGAAGTATTTCGTTCAGGCCCACCGCAGAAAACCCTTTGGCGCCGACAATCGATTGCGCCGTCTCCAGAATGGTCTGCCGGGCACTTTTGGTTGCGCTGTTCATGCTTCACTCCGTCCGATTAGACCAGTCGTCTAGTTCGTGGGGTGAATGTTAGGAGCCGGGCCGGACGCCCACAATGTCATATGCGCAAGGATTCCGGACATGACGCGAACCCGGTTGCCGTTTTCCCGGCACGCGCCGACAATCGCCCCTCCCGCCCGCGTTGGAGAATGGCGATGCACAGCGTTGCGCTGATGGTTTACCCGAACTTCCAGTCCCTGAGCCTCAGCCTGGGCTCGGTGTTCGAGTGCGCGAACCTGCTGCGCGGCGAGCCGGCCTATGAGTTTCACTTGGTGTCGGAGAGCGGCGGCGCGGTGATGACGTCGCAGGGGTTCTCGGTGAATACCACGCCGATCCGGCCGCAGGGCTATGACACCCTGATCGTCAGCGGTTACCTGGAGTTTCGTCTGCCGGAGGCCAACCTGCTGGAGCTGGTCAAGGCTGCGTCGGCGCAATCGCGGCGTGTCGCCTCGCTGTGTACGGGCATTTTTGTGCTGGCCGAGGCCGGATTATTGGCGGGTAAGCGCACCACCACCCACTGGATTCACGCGCCGGCGTTTCGCAAACGCTACCCGGATATTCAGCTGGAAGAAGACAAGTTGTTCGTCGTCGACGGCCAGATCTGGACCGGCGCCGGCATGAGCGCCGGCGTCGACCTGGCGCTGGCGATGGTGGAAAACGACCTGGGCAG
>NZ_JAKNRV010000633.1:0-1562 GCF_023072625.1 Pseudomonas emilianonis | reverse complement strand
CGACTTGCACCCGCGCGGAGGAATGCTCGCGCACGGCCGGTTCGGGCAGCCACTGCGGTTCGTCGCCGATGCTGCTCAGGATGACCGCCATCAACAGGCCCAATACCCCGACCAACCCGAGCAAGCCCCATTCCAAGGGGCGCAAGACACCGATCATCGGGCCACCTGCGGTTGCAGGTAACCGCGCACCAGCAACTGCACCACCAACTGCCCCGCCCCGCCACTGGCCGGCGCCTGTTTGCCACGGCGGATGCGCAGCTCATCGACGAACAGAAACGGCGGCTGGTATTCCAGCTCATGCAGGATCGCGGTCAAGGGTTCGATGGCGCAATTGAGGGTCAGGCTGACCTGCACCTGTCGATACGGTTCGCCGTCGTCCTGCTCCGGGGTGATCGGTTTGCGTTGGCTCAGGCTGCAGCCGCCGCCGAGGGTGGCGTGGCGGTTGATCAAATCGGCGAGGCGTTGCATCAGGTCGGCGGCGACCGCATCCGGGTCATCCCCCGGCAGCAGGCTGGTTTGGCTGGCCGGGTCCTGGCGGGCCTGGTCCAGTTGCTCACGCAGTGCGTCGCTCTGGCGCAACACGCCGGCATAGCGTTGCTGCTGTTCGCGCAACTGCTCGGCCTGTTCGCCCATGGCACGCAAGGGCCCGGCGAACCAGCTGTCGATCAACAGCCAGTACGCCGCGCCGAACACCACGGCCAGGATCAACAAGGCCGTGCCACGGCGTTCACGGGGTGTGAGGGGTCGGCGCATCGGCGGCCTCCGGGCGAAGATGGGCACGCAAGGCAAACTGATCCTTGCCGCTGCGCACATCGGGTTGAATCACCCCTTCAAACTGGGCGTTGTCCAGGCGGTGGCAGCCTTTGATCCGAGTGATCAGGGCGCTGGCCTTGGCGCTTTGTCCGGAGAAGGCAATCTCGCTGCCCTTGATGTCCAACTGGTCGAGCCAGGTGTCGGCGGGCAGGCACGTGGTGAGGTCGTCGAGCAGCGCCACCAGCGGTGGCTGGGCCAATTTGCGCCGGGTCAGGTACTGCGCCGCGCCGCGGGTGGTGAGCAGTTGCTGACGCAGCGCATGCACCTCGGCGACCTGGGCTTTTTGCTGCTGGACGCTTTCGTGCATGGCGTCGAGCACGCGCTGGCGGTCGTTGAGCCAGAGCAGCATCGCCGCGATCAGCAACGCGCCGCACAGCCACGGCAAGCTGCGTTGCAAGCCCTTGCCTGCCGGGCGCGCACGCGGGCGCAAAGGCGCGGGCAGCAGGTCGATGCCCAGATTGCCCACATCCACGCGATGAGGACGCAGACCGAGGGCGGCACAGTCGCTGAGGATTTGATCGAGGCGTTCGCGCAGGATCGCCACCAGCGTCACTTGCAGGTGGGTCGGCGTGCGCCGCTCCTGACGTGCGACGAAGTACAACTGGTCGGCCTCGAACGGCGTGTAGCGATCCAGTTCATAACCGACCACAGCGCTGAGGTTGCGGGCAGCGGCTGCGGGCAATTGCACGGTTTGCACCAGCACGGCGTCGGCCGCGAGCACCAGCACCTGGCGCGCGTTGCCCGGCGCC
>NZ_JAKNRV010000632.1:0-1574 GCF_023072625.1 Pseudomonas emilianonis | reverse complement strand
CCCCAAAACGCCCCACCGATCCCCAACAGGGTGATGTTGGCGGCGCACGCCAGAAAGGTGATCAGCGCGGCTTCACGCGACCTGACGTCCGCCATGGCGTTGGCCAGGCTCGCGCCGAGGGTGCCCAGCAGGGCCAAGCCGGCCAGCGTGGTAATGAACGCCGGCGGGAACGCCATGAATACCGCAGCCAGCGTCACCCCGAACACCCCGACGAGGATGTAGAACACCCCAGCGGCAACCCCGGCGACCCAGCGCTTGGACGCGTCCTCCGAGGCTTCCTTGCCCGTGCAGATGGCCGCCGTGATCGCCGCGACGTTGAGCGCGTGCGAGCCGAACGGCGCCATCAACAGCGACCCCAGCCCGGTCACTGTCAGGATCGGGTTGGCGCTGGTCTTGAAACCATCGTTACGCAACACCAGCATGCCCGGCATGTACTGGCCCGTTAGCGTGATCAGAAACAGCGGCAGCGCCACACTGAGCAACGCATTGAGCGAAAACTCGGGCCGGGTGAATACCGGCGCCGCCAGTTGCAGGGACAGGCCTGACAGGTCCACCCGCCCCTGCACCAGCAGGAATCCCAAACCCAGCAGCAGAATCCCGACGACGGCGTAGCGCGCAGTAAACCGCTTGAGCCCAACGTAAGCGGCGATCAGCAACCCGACCAACACAGGGTCGAGGCTCATGCCACCAAACGCGCCGATACCGAACTGCAGCAGAATTCCCGCCAGCATGGCCGCCGCGATGCCAGGCGGAATCAGCCGGATGACTTTTTCGAAACAGCCGGACAGCCCCAGCAGCACAAACGCCACGGCTGAAACGATGTACGCGCCGACCGCCTCGGCGTAAGGCGTGGCAGACAGCGCGACCACCAGAAACGCCGCAGCGGGGGTCGACCAGGCGGTGATGATCGGCTCACGGCTCACCCAACTGAGAAACAGCCCGGTCACCCCCACACCGATCGACACCGACCAGACCCACGAAGCGGTCAGCTCGGGACTCAGCCCAGCGACCTTGGCGGCCTGGAAAACCAGAATGAACGTGCCGCCATAATTGACGATGACTGAAATCAGCCCGGCCACGATGGGGTGGAACAGGTCGCGCAGGCGCAGCGACGACGGCGATATTGACGAAGACATAGGTAATTAGCTCCTTGCCAGGCGAGGGGTTGAGCCTCGCGTGATGGGCCATTGGCCGGCTTGAAGGCCGTGGCGCAGGTCGAAGTCTACGGATAGACTGGCCTGCCTATACCAGCCAATTGCTCAAGGCAAGGCAGACCGCATGGCGAAAACATTCGAGCTGGAAACCCTGCAAATGCGCCTCAACGATGCGCAATTCCAGCGGTTGGGCCTGCACCAGCGAATTCAACGCGCACTGCGCGCCTTGATCCTCGACGGCGCGCTGGCACCCGGCCTGAAGCTGCCGGCGACGCGGGTGTTGGCCAAGTCATTGGGGATCGCGCGCGATACGGTGGAGAACGCCTACGTGCAGTTGCAGCGCGATGGTTTTATCGTGCGGCGCGAGGGCTCCGGCAGTTACGTGTGCGAGGCCATCGGCACCGAATTGCGCGGTGCCTC
>NZ_JAKNRV010000631.1:0-1577 GCF_023072625.1 Pseudomonas emilianonis | reverse complement strand
GACGATGCGCAGGTGCAGCAGGTGGTCGGCAAGGCCTCGGCGCAGGTCTACACGGCTGAAGCGGCGACCCTGCGCGCCGCACAGGCCTCACAACGCGCCTACGTGGCACACTTCGCCAAGGATGCGCAGGCCGAACGCGAGGCCAATATTGCCGCAGAGCTGGAGTCGGCCCAAGCGCAAGTGGTGATTGCCGATCTGGTGCTTCGCGCCACCAGCGACCTGTTCAACGCCTTGGGCGCATCCGCCGCACGCGCGAGCCTGCAACTCGACCGACACTGGCGCAATGCGCGCACTGCGGCCTCACACAATCCATTGATCTATAAAGAGCGGATCCTCGGTGACTGGGAGATCAATGGCACCGAACCGCCCTACGTGTGGCAGATCGGCGGTGGCAGCCAGCAAAACCACGCGCAGAAATAGCACCAGAGCGTGTAAAACCGCGACCTGAAAATGCCCCGGCCTGTCGGGGCATTTTTCTGAGACACCGAAAAAGCTCCGCCGCACCCTTCCCTGCAGCTTGCATGCGCGCAAAAAAACACGCCTTCTGTATTTTGACGCTCCCCAGAGCCCGCTGTTAGTGTCCAACCTCCCCGCACACATGGAGTACACCACGGTGAAACTGGACATCTACCAAGTCGACGCCTTCAGCCAACACCCCTTCGGCGGCAACCCCGCTGCGGTGTGCCCACTGACCGAATGGCTGAGCGACGCGCAACTGCAAAACATCGCCGCCGAAAACAACCTGTCCGAAACCGCCTACTTCGTCCCCCGCGACGGTTTTTATGAGCTGCGCTGGTTCACCCCGACCGTCGAAGTTGACCTGTGCGGCCATGCCACGCTCGCGGCGGCGTGGGTGTTGATTCACGCGTTGGCGGATGCGCCTGAGGTGCTGCGGTTTGCAACGCGCAGCGGCGAGCTGCGGGTAACACGCGAGGGCGATGAACTGGCGATGGATTTTCCGGCGAAAGCGCCACACGCGTGCGAGCCGCCGGCCGGAATGTTGAGCGCGCTGGGGATTGAACGCGCCGAGGTGTTCGGCACCGATGACTACATTGTGTTGCTCGACGATGAAGCCCAGGTTGCCGCGCTCACGCCGGACTTCGCCCAGCTCAAGGGCCTGCCCAAACGCGGGATTGCGGTGACGGCCAAGAGCACGCGGTTTGACTTCATTTCCCGTTGGTTCGGGCCGAATGTGGGGGTCAATGAAGACCCGGTCACCGGTTCCGCGCATACCTCGCTGGCGCCGTTCTGGGCCGAGCGCCTGGGCAAAACACGCCTGAGCGCCGAGCAAGGCGGTGCGCGCAAAGGCCAGTTGCGCTGTGTCCTCAAGGGCGACCGGGTGATTATTTCCGGCAAGGCCGTGCTGTATATGCAAGGCACGATTTACCTGTAAAAAGCAGTACCCCTAGAACAACAGATCATTCTCAACATGAACGGAGTTCAGCGCGTGTTTTCGATTGCCCGCCGTCAACTGACGGTCATTGCCGCAACCCTGGCCCTTGTGGCCTGCCACACCCCGGTCAACGAACTGCCTCCGGCGCCGGAGCTAGGCTCGGGCTATCGCAGCGACCTCAGCC
>NZ_JAKNRV010000630.1:0-1582 GCF_023072625.1 Pseudomonas emilianonis | reverse complement strand
GCTCTCGCCACAACGTTCAACCAGGACATCCTCATGAAAAAAATCATTGCTGCAACTTGCCTCGGCGGCGGCGGGTTTGACGGCGGGCTCCATGCCCACCAGCGGCCAGTCGGGGTAGTCCTGGCGCAAATCAGCCACGGCGGCAACGGTCGCCGTGTTGCAGGCAATCACAAAGGCCTTGGCGCCCTGCTCGCGGAAAAACTCGGCGACCCGGTGCGAACGCTCGTAAATAAAAGCAGGGGTTTTCTCGCCGTAGGGGATGTGCCCGCAATCGGCGACGTACAGCAGCGACTCATGGGGCAACAGTTGCTGGATTTCCTCCAGCACCGTCAACCCGCCGATGCCGGAGTCGAACACACCGATCGGTGCATCCTTAACCATGGTGTGTCCCACACACGCTGCAACCGGGGTCGCGTTTGACGCGCAACTCACGGAAACGTGTGGTCAAGGCATCGATCAGCAACAAGCGTCCGACCAAGGGCTCGCCGAAACCGGCGAGCAATTTCAACGCTTCAAGCGCCTGCAGGCTACCCACCAGACCGACCAGCGGGCCGACCACGCCGGCTTCGCTGCAGGTCAGTTCGGTGTCGCTGCCGTGCCCGTATAAACAGTGGTAACACGGGCTGTCGGCGCGGCGCGGGTCGAACACCGACAGCTGCCCGTCCAGACGGATCGCCGCGCCGCTGACCAACGGTTTGCCGGCGGCCACGCAGGCGGCGTTGACCGCTTCGCGGGTGGAAAAATTGTCGCTGCAATCGAGCACTACATCCACCGCCGCCACTGCCGCCGCCAGGGAATCGGCATCCAGCGCAGTCCGGTGAGTGAGCAGTTTGACCTCAGGGTTGATCGCGCTCAGACGGCGGATGGCCGAATCGACCTTGCTCAGGCCGACGCTGTCGGTGTCATGGATGATCTGGCGTTGCAGGTTGGTCAGGTCGACGGTGTCGAAATCCGCCAGGTGCAACTCGCCGACACCGGCCGCCGCCAGGTACAGCGCCACAGGCGCGCCCAGGCCGCCGAGGCCGACGATCAAGGCGCGGGCGTTTTTCAGGCGCAATTGGCCGTCGATGTCGACCTGCTGCAACAGAATCTGTCGGCTATAGCGCAACAGCTCCTGATCGGTCAGCACGGCCGGTGTCCCAGGCTGATGCGTTCGTGGCCGCCGAGGTCGATGCGGCTGTGTACGCCTTCAAAGCCTTGGCTCAGCAACAGGTCACGCACCGCCGAGGCCTGGTCGTAACCGTGTTCCAGCAACAGCCAACCGCCAGCAGCGAGGTGCGCTGGCGCTTCGGCGATGATCAGGCGCAGGTCGTCCAACCCATCATGACCCGCTACCAGCGCGCTGGCCGGCTCAAAGCGTACATCGCCAGCCACCAGATGCGGATCGTTGGCGGCGATGTAGGGCGGGTTGCTGATGATCAGATCGTAGGTGTGCCCCTGCAACGCGCTGAACCAATGACTGTTGAGCACGGTGGCGTTGTGCAGGTTCAGGCGTTGGCGATTGCGTTCGGCCAGGGCCACGGCTTCGAGTACGCGGTCGACGGCGGTGACGTGCCAGGCCGGGCGTTCACTGGCCAGGGCC
>NZ_JAKNRV010000062.1:0-20797 GCF_023072625.1 Pseudomonas emilianonis | reverse complement strand
CCATATCTGGTGCGCCCGGAGCAAAGCGTGATCGGTCGAGTGGCCGTGGGCGTGCGCTGCCTGGACGAGGTCGCGGGTTACCTGCAAGTCAGCGTGCGGGTGGTCGGCGACTATGTGGTCAGCCGTCAGCGCATCGCCGCGGGCGAGGTGATCAAGGCCCCGATGCTGGAACTCAAGCGCGGCCCGCTGGAACGCCTGCCCAAAGGCAGTGTGTTCGAGCCATCGCAGATCATCGGCCGCCAGGCCAGCCGCAACCTAAGCCGGGGCATGGTGATCACCACAAATCACGTGCGCGAGCGTTGGTTGGTCGAGCGGAACGCCCGCGTGGTCCTGCAGGCCCAGGGCGCTGGCTTCAGCATCAGCCGCGAAGGCAAGGCACTGGATAACGGCGGCCTGGGCAGCACCGTAAGGGTCGTGGGCAACGATGGCAAAATGCTCAACGCCCAGGTGGTAGGCCAGAATGAATTGCTGCTGCGTTACTGATTTTTTCAGCGAAACCCGATTACCGGTCAAAGTTTGCCGTCGCGATTGCCGATAGTTGACCCAACCACAGCCAATTGAAGCCTCTAACGTGAAAATCATAAGTGCAAACCTGACCAACACCCTGGCGCCCGCTGACAGCAAAGCAGGCGGTAATCAACGCGTTGAAGTGCAACCCCTCGAAGCCACCCTCGACGACGGTGTGCAAGTCTCCAGCAGCACCGCCAGCTCGCAGGTCGCGACGTCGGCGGACGTGGACATGGAGAAGGTCGCGGCGCTGCGCCAGGCCATCGACAGTGGCACCTACCAGGTCAGCGCGGATTCGATCTTCGACGGCCTGGCCGCAAGCGTGCGCGAAACCCTCCCATGAGCGCTGGTCGATGAGCAGCAGGTGCCTATGAGTCTGGCTAAACACTTGGCGTTGCAGCAGCAGGCGATTGTCGAGCTGGTCGACTGGCTGGAACTGGAACGGCGTGCATTGGCCCAGGCCAAGGTCGACGGTGAAAAACTGCAGGAACTGACCGCGTGCAAGCAGGCGGCGTTGCAGAAGCTGGAGCAGTTGGAAGCGATTCGGTCTGGGGCGCAGTTGAAGCTCGGCTATGGGGCAGGGCGGCAAGGGGCGCAGAGGGCGGCGCAGGATGCTGATTGCCTGGCGGCTTGGCGGGAAGTGCAGGCGCTGGCGCGGCGGGCGCGGGAGGTCAATGTTGCCAATGGTGAGGCGCTGAGGCAGCGGATGGCGTGTAACCAGCGGATTGTTGGGTTTCTTAATCGTATTGGCGGTAACAAGTTGTATGGGCCGGATGGGCGGACGCAGCGAAGTGATGGGTGAGCTGGACGCGGGTGGTTTTTCTCCCGCGCCGCGCCCGCTGATCAGCCCGGCTTCTCAATACGAGCTCGCCGTGTTGAGGGACTCAGAATTTTACATTGAAGCCGGCATACATCGATCGAGGCGCCGCAGGGGTGGTTGTTTGCGGATTTGATAGCCCAAGCGACGGGATGTCGCCCACGGCCGCGAAAGTACCGTAGGTGGCATATTTGCGATCAAGGGCATTGTCCAGTTTTGCGAACAGTTTGATTGTTTTGGTGAGCTGATAATCGCTGTGGACATTGAACACCGCGTATCCGGCCAACTTGGCATTCTGGTTTGAATCGTCGCCAACATAATACTGGCTGCTGTTGGTGATCATGTCTGCGCCCACGGTCAAGGCAGGTGTCAATTTATAATCCCCGCCCATCTTCAATTGCCATGGCGAAATACCGGGGATTTTTTCGCCTCGGGCGACAGTAATATTGCCGTTGGCATCGGCTTGAGGATTGTTGGCCGACGTCAGGCTCAGGTTGGATTGGTAGGTTGCATCGACATAGGCCAGCGTCGTGTAGGCAGACCAGTCGGAAGTTCGGTACTGGACGTAGGCATCGATACCCTGGCGACGGGTTTTGCCCGCATTCACATAGTAGCCATAGCCTGGGACCAGGCTGCTGGGCTGGCTGACGATGTCATCGGTGTTGTTAGTCCGGAAAGCGCCGAGTTTCCAGTCAATCGTCGAGTCGGCGCCCACCGTGCTGTGACCACGAAGACCTGCCTCGTATGTTTTTGAGACCACCTGTTTCAGGGTTGGGTCTGACACCAGGAAGCCTTCGAGCAAGCAGGGTTTCGCCGGGTTTGCGCAACCCAGTTCGAGCGGTGTGGGGGCACGGTTGGCTTCGGAGTAGCCGCCGTACACGGTCAGGTCTGGCGTCAGCTTGTAGGTGAGGCCGGTGAGCGGGTTCAAGCGAGCGTAGCGATGATCACCGGTGAGTTCGGGGGAGTTCCCCAGCGCGTCATTCAGGTTGATCTGAGCGATATTCAGCCGCGCACCGAGCGTGGCCGACAGGCGATCGGTGATGTCGAGCGTATCGGAGGAAAACAGCCCCTGATACGTATTCTTCGCTCTCAGCCTGACCGGTTGAATCAAGCCGTCGCTGGTTTGATACGTGATTCCGGAGCCGATTACGTAAGGATCTATTGTGGTGTCCGGTATCGTCCCGAGCTCATTGCTTCCGGAAAACGACAGGCTGGAGTAGTCGATGTTGGCGCCTGCCACGAAATGATTGTTCAGCTTCAGGAGCGAGCCGTCATACGTGGTCTGGAGAGAGGCGCCGACGGTGTCGGAGTCGACGTGAGTGCGGTCTATTGACCCGGCGATCCCCTGGTTCAATCCGGAGCCAGGCAGCAAGTTCGATGATAGGTTTTCTCCGCTCCTGGCGTTCTGCGTGGCCGCGTCGCCAAGGCATAACTGCGTTGGGTCGCCCGCACATGCAGCCACATCGGAGGTGTTGCCATCGACATGTTTCTGGTCGAAATGGCGCACGTAGATATTGCTTTGCACCGCCCAGTCGTCATTGATCGAAACCTTGCCGTTAAGGCCGATCATCAACATGTTGTTTTCGGTTGTCTGGGGAAACGTGTAGACGCTCGAGTATTTTCGGGCCAGTTCCTCGACTGGGGTCGGGCCAATGACCCCCAGCGTGTTCGACGCGCCCGAGAGGCTTAGATGGAACTCACGTTCGTCGTCCTTGTAGCCAAGGTCGGTGTAGAACCGCTTGATCCTCGAAGAGGAGTGATCGCGCCAGCCGTCTTCATGGATTTCTTCACCGGAGGTGTAGAAGGCCCAGTTGTCTTTTTGGGCGCCGTATTGCAGAGAGCTGCCGATGCGTCCGAATGATCCTCCTGTGACCTCGGCTTCCAGTCCGTCATAGGTGAAGCCGTTCTTCAGTTGCAGATTGATCGCCCCGCCGAGGGCGTTGAGTCCGAAGACCGGATTGCTGGTCCATACGTCAGCACGGTCAATGGCCACGGTGGGCACCAGGTCAAAATTCACGGTATCGCCAAACGCTTCGTTGATACGCACGCCGTTCAGATAAACGGCCAGCCCCTGCGGGGTTCCTTGCATAGCGGAGGCTCTGAAGCCACGCAAATTGATGTCCTGCGAGAACGGGTTGCCCTGGACATCCGAGATCTGAAGGCCTGGGGTCTGTTGAGACAACGTGTCCAATACTGAGGCTGATTTATTGCGGTCGAAATCATCGGCAATCAGCGATTGAGTATCGGTAGGCACTTTATCCCGATCGATTGAGTCGCCGGCCACGGGCGAACTGCCGATGACTTGGATCGTCGGCAATTCCGTTTCTTGTGCATGCGCGCCCATCGGTACGCAAATGCAGGCCGAACAGAGGAGCATACGTTTTAACGTCTGGTACATAGTCGGCCTGCGTATTTAGTTGCGCAAATTATCAACACGATTAACCCCGGACTTCGGGGGTAAGATGATAAAAGCGAGGGTGTGTTAAAAACCATAATGCTGACGTGTCAAATACGTCAACGCGTCTTTATAAAACCACGACCTATTAATATGAAACTTAAGACTATTGGATGAGTCGATGGGTGTGGTTTTCTTACGATATTTTTTTCGGTATGAACGTAATAAAGATGAGAAGGTTAGTTGGCTAACTACAGTCGCCAAGGATTCCTTTCTATTATGCCCATGGCAGGCAATTACGCATTTGCCGTCTACCCGTACCAATTTCCGACCGCGCCAGGGGTGGGCGCCGAGGTTCTGGACCTATCAGGTTTTCTGAAACGTCTCACCGGGCAGCACCAGGGTTTGGTCTGGGGGGGTGACATCTGCGTTGAAGATGGCTATGTCGCTGGGATCCCTTCAATGATGTGGTCATACCTAAAAAGTCACATCGCGTGCGCCCTCGCGCGCTGGACTGGCACGACTACGCGGTGCGTGACTCTACTGATTGGGAACGCTCAGCAGGTGCCAGGTCGCCGTATGACGAAACGAGGTGCCGGAATGCCTTACGGAGACCCGGCTCACCACCATTCAAGAATCGTTGACTAATGAGTCTTTTAATGTGGCGAAATATTTCAACGAGGTTTACCTATAGACTCGCTCCTTATACGATGAAAACCGCATTTACTACTCGCCATTAGATCTGACTCAGCGATGATTACTCATTGACTGTCAACGATGTGATAAATCTATGATTTCTGGTCGCGCAAAGTTTGCGCATTAAACAATAAACGGCAACTGGATACAGGCGCGATTATTTCGTGCACCTATCTCCACGCTATTACTGAGTATCTGAACTATGGGCAGCACTGATTTGCTGACTGAAAAAGCTAAAGATTTCAGTATTGTTATAGTTAACTATAAAACACCAGAAATAACCAAAATATGCTTAGAGCTATTGCACCAGCATGTGGGTAGCAGCGGCGTCCCAGTATGGGTGGTTGACAACTATTCCGCCGATAAAAGCACAGAGTATTTGCGCACGCTTGACTGGATCAACCTGATCGAGCGGACCACTTCCGAACCAGAACAGGGCCATATTGCGCACGGCAAAGCACTCGATATGGCGTTGGAACGTATTGATACTGACTACGTATTTCTGCTGCACACCGATACGTTTATTTTCGATAAAAATGTGTTTCCGATGATGCTGAACAAATGCATCAAGAACCCGAAGCTCGTAGCTGTCGGTTGCGTAGAGCAATTAAATCGTGGCACCACTAGAACCCTTTGGCGCTTTAGCTCACGACTATTCAAACACCACTTCAGACGTATGAAACTTTCCCTTGGACTACGTTCCAGAGAACCAAAGCCGTACAGGGAATTTTACCTGAAGAGCTTCTGCACGTTATGGAACTGCAAACTAATAAAACAGCACGGCCTGCATTTTTCGATAGATGATCGAGTGCCTGGTTATACTCTCCAAGACCGCATGACCGAGTTTGGTTATAGCGTTGAGCTTTTGTCGCCGCGTAAGATATTCAGTTATCTCGATCACATTCAGTCCGGCACTGTAGCTGCAGCCGGAGGCTATGAAACGACTCATAGACGAACCAAGATGTACAACAATATCCTGAACCGCCTAAACAAGGGCGACAGCAAAGGTCACACGTCGCCGGCACGCAATAAATAGTGTGGGCAACACGGCTAAAAGTCATCCATAGGTCTTTATGTTCAGGTTATTGGAGCGGTCATGACACCCATCACGCAAACACTACCCATCACCCTCTCCCCGGAGCTTGATTTCGACCAGAACGCCGCCAGCACTTTTGGTCACTCGCTAGCCAGTTGCTATGTCCAGGCCGCGCCATTTCCACACATCGTTATCGATAACTTTTTACCGAAAGACCTGATTGCGAGTATCTGCGCGCACTTCCCGGTCGAGCCAACCCACAACGAAATGCTCTACGAGCGTGGCTATAAAGGTCAGCACAAACGGCAAATCAGCCCCAACGAATGCGACCCTTATCTGAAGACGGTTTTCAACGCCTTTAACTCGGCACCCATGTTGCAATTTCTTGAAAAGCTGACGGGCATCGAAGGTTTGATACCCGACCCCTACTTTATCGGTGGCGGGCTGCATGAAACAAAAAATGGTGGTTTCCTGGGTGTGCACTCGGACTTCAGACTCAACAAAAAGCTTAATATTGAACGCAGACTGAATGCCATTATTTATCTCAACGAAGACTGGCAAGAGGAATACGGTGGCAACCTGGAGCTTTGGGATGTCGACATGAAGACTTGTCTTAAAAAAGTCCTGCCGATTTATAACCGCTGCGTCATTTTCAACACGGACAAAGACAGCAACCACGGGCACCCAGAGCCTTTGACGACTCCGCAGCACATCACGCGCAGGTCTATAGCGCTTTATTACTACACGGCGGCCACCGTGGCGGTCGATCCCGCACAAAGAAACAAAACCCATTACAAGCCAAGGCCCAAAGATCGTTTAAGCCTCAAATACTATGTGAGCAAGCTGATCAAGAAGAAAAACTAAGCAATATCGCCAGACGATGGCTCTCACGTAAGGGTCTATGGCCTGCATCAGGCGCTCGCCAGCGCGTATGGTATGGCTGAGCGCCGATTGAGCCGCGGCGATCCTAGCCGCAGCCTAAGTAAAGCTGCACTCACGGGCGACTACCAGAAAGCGAGCAGGGTATTGGCGTTCTCGCGCAGCATTCATAAGACTCCTTCATGGGTAGTTGCGCGTTATAGCAACGCCTGGAGCGCTTGGCCCGGCATAAATCCCTGCTCTGGTACCCGCCACCTGCATGCCAGGGCTACAGGTTGCGGGCGATGTTCAGCGCAGCGTAACTCTGGGCTACCGGCATGATTTCCACCGAGTTGATGTTCACGTGCGGCGGCTGGCCTGCTATCCACACCACCGTGTTGGCCAGATCCTCAGGGCGGATTGCCTCCACGTCGCGGTACAGGGCAT
Organism: Pseudomonas emilianonis; assembly: GCF_023072625.1. Lineage (NCBI taxonomy): Bacteria > Pseudomonadati > Pseudomonadota > Gammaproteobacteria > Pseudomonadales > Pseudomonadaceae > Pseudomonas > Pseudomonas emilianonis. The sequence continues at coordinate 14,041 of NZ_JAKNRV010000062.1, read as the reverse complement.
TCACTGCGTCCTGGTCACCGGCCAGGCGTACCAGTGAAAACTCCGTGCCCGAGCACAGCCCCGGCTCAATATTGCTGACCCGTACCTTGGTGCCCGCAAGGTCTGCGCGCAGGTTCAGGCTGAACTGTTTAACGAAGGCCTTGCTGGCGCCATATACGTTGCCGCCCGGGTAGGGATACGTGCCGGCAATGGAGCCGATGTTGATGATCAGCCCGTTGTTAGCTTCCACCATGGCCGGCAGCAGCTTGTGGGTGACCATGGCTAGGCCGGTGACGTTCGTGGCGATCATGCGCTCCCAATTCTTCGCATCGGCGCTCTGGGCGCGGTCGATACCCAGTGCCAGGCCGGCGTTGTTCACCAGCAGGTCGATGTGCAGCGACGCGTCGCGAATCGATTCGCAAGCCGCATCCAGCGAGGCGGCGTCTGTCACGTCCAGGGGCAGGGCAATGAAGTGCTCGCCCAGTTCGCGCTTCAGCTCCGCCAATTTGTCTGCGCGGCGGGCGCCGCCGATTACGCGGTAATTGTCAGCGATCAATGCACGGCAGATGGCCTTGCCGAAGCCAGCGGAAGCGCCGGTCACAAATGCAGTTTTCATCAGGTTCTCCTTGAGGGTTGAATCAAGCCAGGTACTTCACGCCAAGGCTGGCGAACAGGCAAAGCATCGAAAGCACCAACACCTTGCGCACAACGTCGTTGCCTTTACGGATGGCCAGGGCGCTGCCTATGTGGTTGCCCAGGATGTTGCAGGCCACCAGTGGCAGGGCCAGCAGGTACACCACCTTGCCGGCCACAACGAAGGCGACCAGAGCGCCAATGTTGGAGGCGAAGTTGAAGCTCTTGGAGTTGGCCGAGCTGGACACCAGGTCCATCTTCAGCAGGTAGTGGAAGGCGATGATGAACATGCTGCCAGTGCCCGGCCCGAAAAAGCCGTCGTAGAAGCCGATGACCAAGCAGGTCAGGGGCACCACGGTGAACAGCATGCGGTTGCTGAGAGTGTGCTCTTGTACCGGCCGGTCCTTGGGCGTGAGAAAGATCAAGATGCCTAGAGGGATAAGCGCCAGGATGATCTTGCCCACGGTTTCCGGGGAAATCGACACGATCAGGTGGGCCCCCATGTAAGCGCCCAGCAGCGCGAACGGCACGCCCACCAGCGCCACTTTCCACACCATCTTGCTGTTGGCGAAGAAGTTGCGGATGGCGGCTAGAGTGCCAAGGGTGCTGACCAGCTTTTCCTGGCCCAGCGCTACCTGCGGCGGCAGCCCCACCAGCAGGAAACCGGGGACTAGGAACAGCCCGCCGCCCCCGGCGATGCTATCTACGAAGCCGGCGACAAAAGCGATTGCGCCCAGCAGCATGATGGCCAGTATCCAGTGTTGGGCCCAGAACGATCCGAGTAATTCCATGGTGGTACCTGTCTAGTCAATGTGGCGGTCAGGAAAGGACTTCATAAAGGTGGTCGGCGCGGCTGTGGCGCACACGGGTCAGGTCGTTGACCGCGAACAGACGGATCAGCCAGCGATCAGCGCCGTCGTTCTGCGGCTCGAAACCGTCGCGGGCGTGCAGCACGCGCTGGTTCTTGAAGATCATGAAGTCGCCGGGCAGCAGCAGGTGTGGCTCGTCGAACTGACGAGAGTCGAGCAGCGCTTTGAGTGTGTTCAGCGCGCACTCGCCTTTGAGGCTAATCGCGTGGGTGTTTTCGCAGTCCATGCGGCACAGCCATTCGCCGCTCAGACCGCGCACCAGCACGGGTAGCTCGGCGGTCTTGCGACGGTTGCTGGTGAAGGAGTCGGGGCGATGAATCACGAACTGTGGCGCGGTCAGTTCACTAATCGTGGTGGCGGGCAGTGCAGCCACCAGTTCATCGACATTGACCAGCGTCGTGTTGATGCGTGGGTCGCAGCGCATGCCGAAGAACGACAGGTATTCGGGGCAGCAGGAGAGCGTGCCGACGTTTTCCGAAGATAGCGGGAGGTCTGGGTTGTCGACGTGGTAGGAGAAGCGCAGGCGCGACCCGTGGGAGCTTTTCTGGCTGGAAGCGTTGCGCGACGGGATCACGTGGCGGAACAGGCGGCCGTCATTTTCGCCTTCGTATACCACCGGGTTAATGCCTAGCAGACTGTGAATCGATAGGCTGACCAGGCAGGCGATGGGTGTGCTGCGCGGGCTCAAGACCCCGGAGTAGGGCGTTGGCGGTGTGTCTCGATCACGAGGGCAGTTGCGGATGATCAGCGCGGTCAGCTGCGGGTTGTCGACAAAGGAGCGGATCTGCTCGGTCAGCGTCGTGCCCAGCACGTCCTGCGCCTGCTCCTTGAGCTGGAAGTAGATGTCCCGGTTGTGTTCGAACTCAAGTGGGGTCTGATTCAGCACCGCTTGCCAGGCGCTGGCTATGACCCAAGGCAGTCGGATTTCCAGGGCGGTGGCAGCGTCGACTGCGGTCTTGAGGTATGCGCTTTCCATTTCGGGTGATGTTCCATGTTTTGATGTGGGTGGGCAAAAAAATTGAATCGATGTAATCATTCTAATTATTTGAAATCAATCGAATCAATATTTTTTGATGCTCAAATTGATATTATTTTTATTATGTGATCTAACATAATGATTTTATTGGTTTTTATGTGCGGATAAATCCGCAGTCGATGCTGCCCGACTGCACTCCTCCTGCGCCACGGCGAAGATGCTTGGCGCGAAACGCGGTCGCGCTGCCTTACGGTGGCGGCTAAATCCTTGTGTTTAGGTAGAAAATAAATGATGTGTATTTGATCGGTGTAATATTGGTAATCGACTTATATTGAGTCGAATGTTGTGCGATTACGCTTATGAAAAGTTTCATGCTAGGATTTCGCGCTTCAGTTGTTTCTGGTGTCGTTCCTATGTGGGTTCCTGAATACAGCGGCCATGGCCAGCCGGTTTACTTGATGATCGCCGACGCACTGGCGCGTGACATCGCTTCCGGGCGCCTGGCCGCGGGCGAGCGCCTGCCTACCCTCAAGGAGCTGGCTGAGGCGTTGAAAGTGACGCCGGGCACCATCGGCCGCTCCTACGACGAGGCGGCCAAGCGCGGCCTGGTTATCGGGGAAGTGGGGCGGGGCACATTCGTGCTGCCGTCCCGCGGTGTCTTGGCACCGGTGGCCAGACTCGGCATTGCCTCTAAGGTAGATACCGGGCAGATCGACCTGTCGATCATCAAGCCCTGCGACGCCGGCATGAGCGACTGGCTGCGAGGAGCGATCGAGGAGTTGGCGCAGGCGCCCGAGTTGGGGGCGATCCTGGATTACGTCACCGACGGCGGCCATTCCGTGCATAAGGAAGCCGGGGCGTTGTGGGTGCAGCGCAGCTTGCCGGACGCCAACGCCCAACAGATCGTGTTGACGGCCGGTGCCCAGCACGGCTTGCTGGTGGCCATCGGCGGCCTGTCCAGCGTCGGCGATATGATTCTGTGTGAGGAATACTGCTATCCGGGGATCATCTCCCTGGCCCACAGCCTGGGCCGTCGCCTGCAAGGGGTGCAGGTCGATGAGCACGGCCTGGTGCCGGCTGCGCTGCGGGCCGCGTGCATCGAGCACCGGCCCACGCTGCTGGTGACGGTGGCCACGCACCAGAACCCCACCAACTCGATCATGCCCGAATCGCGTCGCCTGGAAATCGCCGAGATCGCCCGCGAGTTTGATCTGTACATCATCGATGATGATATCTACGGCTTTCTTGAGACGCGCCCCGCGCACAAGCCGTTGTCGGCCTATGCCCCGGAGCGCTCGGTATACCTGACCAGCCTGTCCAAGAGCTTGCTACCGGCCCTGCGCATCGGTTACCTGTACGCGCCGCCGCAAACCCTATCGCGGCTGTCGTCCATGGTGCGCAGCAGTGTGTGGATGCCGTCGCCGCTGATGGCCCAATTGGCCAGCAACCTGATCACCAGTGGCCGTGGGGCGCAATTGGTGCGGGTTCAACAGGAGGAAGCCGCGGAGCGCCAGCGCCTGGCACGGCAGCTACTGGGCTCGTATGACATTCGCACCCAACCCAACAGCTTCCATGTGTGGCTCGAATTGCCCGAGCCCTGGACCAGCGACGAGTTCGCCAACCTGGCGCGCGCCAACGGCGTGATCGTGGTCAGTGGCAGCCAGTTCCTGGCCCAGCGCAGCGCCAGCACGCGTGGGGTGCGCATCGCCCTGATGGGGCCTAGCCGTGCGGAGTTGGGGTTTGCGTTGACCAAGCTGGTCAGCCTGCTGGCGGCGCCGGAGCCGCGGTTGTTTTATTGATTGTTGTGGAGGCGGTCAGTGGAAGGCATGAAGGCGATTGTCTTGAGGTCTTTTGCGCTCTTAAGATTGAGCGGCGCTCCCCGGCTCAGCCTCTCAGCCGCGAGAGTTGGCAAGCCGGGTGTCAGCGTAATCCTTCCTTAGTACGGCCCCCCAAAACCTTGCGTAGTGCTTCAGGCTGTTACCGCCGTAGGGACAGCAGCCAGAGAGCTGCGACGCCTGACGCCGCACAAATCCTTATCAGTGTGCCCCCTTTAGCGCTCCAGACAAGTTTTCAGGCGCGAAGAAAAACTATCGAAAGACAGTTTGCTGCCCGTATTTGACTCACGTTTCGTAAGCAATGGCGTAGGTGTTCCCGGAGCGCTTGATATGAGCAAAGCCGAGCGCGCCCAAGTGCATGCCAGCGACCATCAAATTGTCTGAACTGGCAACATCCAGTAGCCTTGTTCGCGTGGCCGCCGATAGCAGCGGGTCCTGGTCGAAGGCAATCGTGACATCTGGGCGCGCAATCTGAATCTGAGGAAAATGAACAATATCGCCCCACACCAGCAGGCCGCCTGCTGCGGACTCGAAGCGGTAGCCGCAATGCCCGACGGTATGTCCAGGCAACGGCATCGCGCTGATGCCCGGCAGGACGTCATTGGCGGTGAACGGGCGCAGATTTTTCCGGTACCGCTCGAACACCCTTCGAGCAAACAGAAAGTTTCCACGCGCGCGTTCACTGGCCTGGCCAAGGTGGCCATCGTCCTCCCAGAACGCTAGTTCTCGCTGATGCACAACCAACTCAGCATTGGCGAAGGCCATTTCTCCTGCTGCGTTCAACAAGCCACCGATGTGGTCGGGGTGCGCGTGAGTCAGCAGAATCGTATCTATGTCACCGGGTTGCACGCCGGCCAATGCAAGATTGGCCAGCAACTCGCCGCCCCATTGATTGAATCCGCCGGCGCCGGCGTCGATCAGAATCGTTCGGCCACGCCCACGTACCAGATAGCAATTGATATGGATCGACGCTGGCTCGCTGATTCCGGCGGCTAACTGAAGTCGGACCGCCTCTGTTGGCGCGATGTTGGCGAGAAAATCCAGGCTCGCCCCCAAGTAGCCGTCGCTGATGGCGGTGATTGAAAACTCGCCGACTTGCTGGCTGGGGAGTTTCCAGTGAGGTATGTCCACGTTACTCATGACTGTAACTGCCCGGTCATGGCGCGATAGACATTCAGCCCCTGCAGATCGCTGGCCCTGGCCTGAGCGCAATCCAGTTTGGCCAGCCAACGGTGTGCAGGTGTCTTGTCCAACGCAACGGCGTGCAGCGCTAAAGGCGTAAGGCCTAACTCAATCAGCACGTGAGGGCCTTGTTCACTGACCAACAGGAGTTCGTCCGCGCCTACGGCAACTGCCTGGTCCGGCCCGGCATAGAGGTTGCGTCTCCAATCAGCGATGTGCGACTGCCAGCGGGAAAAATTGCCACCGCCTTTTTGGCGGTACTCGTCGCTCTGCAATACGGCAAGCGTGTCGACTGAATGTAAGGCCAGGTAGGCCGGGCAAGTGCCGCTCAAGGCTTTGAAGCGCTGTGAGGAGCTGAAACCGCTCACCGAGATCAGCGCCGGCAGTTTTTCCAGGCTGTAAAACCCATTCCATTCGGCTTCGCTGGCGGGGTCAGCGTAGTTGCATTCGACTGTGTAAATCATAACGTCACTTCACGGATTGATGTTCCATCATGCTAGTGGCACGGTAATGACCCACAAAACGTTTTTTCGGCACCCTTCAGTGACTAAACATCAAGCTGATTACCTTGATTCCAGGAAAGACCATGCGTCGAAAGCTCCCTAGTAATGCTGCCCTGATTGCCTTTGAAGCAGCAGCCCGCCATGGCAGCTTCGCCCGTGCCGCAAACGAATTGGCCTTGACCGAGGGCGCAATCAGTCGGCAGATAGGTCGCCTGGAAGCCTTTCTGGGCGTCACGCTATTCGAGCGCGTTGGCAACCGCGTGCGGCTCTTGCCTGGCGGTGAGCGCTACGCGGCGCAAGTGCGCGAACTACTCGACCGCCTAGACAGGGACAGCCAGTATTTGATGGGCCAGCCCAGAAACGGCGCAAGCCTGGATATCGCCGTCAGCCCAACCTTTGCCCTGCGCTGGCTAATTCCTCGGTTGTCCGGCTTTGGTCAACAACACCCGAATATCTGCGTGCACCTCTCGGAACGTATGGAACCGTTCGTACTCGCTGGCAGCGGTTTTGACGCCGCCATCCATTTTGAGCACCCGGCCTGGACGGGCATGCACACGCACCGCCTGTTGAACGAAGTGTTAATTCCGGTTTGTCACCCTGGCCTCCTGAGTCCGGGCACGCAGGCAACGGCTCTGGATTCGCTCCCACGATTACACCGACGACAGAGCCCGGATGCCTGGCAGCGCTACGCCCAGGAAACCGGGATTGTCCTGAGCAACGCAGCGATGGGCGCGCGCTACGATTTGCATGCGATGTTGATCGAGGCCGCACTGGCGGGTCTTGGCGTGGCGCTTGTGCCGCGCCTGTACGTGGAAGCAGAGCTGGCACAAGGCCGGCTGGTTGCGCCATGGCCGCAGGAGAAGAATATCGCAAAGACCTTTTGCCTCGTGTTACCTGAACCCCTTGAACTGAGCCGCGTGCCCATCCAGGCATTTGCGCATTGGCTGTTTGGGGACGCGCAGGTGAAGTAGCGGCAGGTAATCAGCAGGTAATCAGGGTCAGACCACGATTGTTTCCGTCAACACTCGCCTAACCCTCGCAATTTATTCGGGGGGGGATGGCGAAGGCGGCGGGGGGTTAGCCTGATTAATTGATTGTGTGACGGCTGGTGTTATCGCTGGCAAACCAGCTCCTGCAGGCTGATGCGCTGAGCACGGGTTTCGCATTCGTCCACTTTTCGACAGGCGAAAAAAAAGACCTTGAATTTCAAGGTCTTTTTTTAAGATGGTGCCCCGAGGGAGAATCGAACTCCCACTTCTTTCGAAAACGGATTTTGAATCCGCCGCGTCTACCAATTCCGCCATCAGGGCTCAATGGCGGCGAAGTATAGAGATGAGATTACCGTTGGTCAATCACGTTTCATGGTCAATTTTGACTATTTCCGCTAGACTTCCCGGCCCTGCTAGACGAACCCCATCATGCGCGTTGCTGACTTTACTTTTGAGCTCCCTGATTCGCTGATCGCTCGCCACCCTTTGGCCGAGCGTCGCGCCAGTCGACTGCTGACCCTGGACGGGGTGAGCGGTGCCCTCGCACACCGTCAATTCACTGATTTGCTTGAGCATTTGCGCCCGGGCGATTTGATGGTGTTCAACAATACCCGGGTGATTCCGGCGCGGCTATTCGGCCAGAAAGCCTCCGGCGGCAAGCTGGAAATTCTGGTGGAGCGGGTGCTGGACAGCCATCGCGTGCTGGCCCATGTGCGTTCCAGCAAGTCGCCGAAACCGGGGTCGACCCTGCTGATCGATGGCGGTGGCGAAGCCGAGATGGTGGCGCGCCATGATGCGTTGTTCGAGCTCAAGTTTGCCGAAGAAGTGTTGCCGCTGCTGGAGCGCGTCGGCCATATGCCGTTGCCTCCTTATATAGACCGCCCCGACGAAGACTCGGACCGCGAGCGCTATCAGACGGTCTACTCCCAGCGCCTCGGCGCCGTGGCCGCACCGACGGCCGGGCTGCATTTCGACCAGCCGCTGCTGGATGCGATCGCCGCCAAGGGCGTCGAGAGCGCGTATGTGACCCTGCACGTGGGGGCCGGCACGTTTCAGCCGGTGCGTGTGGATAACATCGAAGACCACCATATGCACAGCGAATGGCTGGAAGTCAGCCAGGACGTCGTGGACGCGGTCAACGCGTGCAAGGTGCGCGGCGGGCGGGTTATTGCCGTGGGCACCACCAGCGTGCGCTCCCTGGAAAGCGCGGCGCGTGATGGCGTGCTCAAGCCGTTCAGTGGCGACACCGATATCTTTATTTACCCTGGCCGGCCGTTTCATGTGGTCGATGCCTTGGTGACCAACTTCCATTTGCCGGAATCCACGCTGTTGATGCTGGTGTCGGCATTTGCCGGTTATCCGGAGACCATGGCCGCTTATCAAGCCGCCATCGACAATGGATACCGTTTTTTCAGCTACGGTGATGCGATGTTTATCACCCGTAATCCGGCGCCACGCGGCCCAGAGGAACAACTATGAGTCGTATGTCGTTTGAATTACTGGCCACCGACGGCAAGGCCCGTCGCGGTCGCCTGACCTTTCCGCGCGGTACGGTAGAGACCCCGGCGTTTATGCCGGTTGGTACCTACGGCACCGTCAAAGGCATGCTGCCGCGCGACATCGTCGCCACCGGCGCCGAGATCATCCTCGGCAACACCTTCCACCTGTGGCTGCGCCCGGGCACGGAAGTGATCAAGAAGCACGGCGACCTGCATGACTTCATGAAGTGGCAAGGCCCGATCCTCACTGACTCGGGTGGTTTCCAGGTGTTCAGCCTGGGCGCGATGCGCAAGATCAAGGAGGAGGGCGTGACCTTCGCCTCGCCGGTCGACGGTTCCAAAGTGTTCATGGGCCCGGAAGAGTCGATGCAGGTCCAGCGCGACCTGGGCTCCGACATTGTGATGATTTTTGACGAATGCACGCCGTACCCGGCTGATGAAGACGTCGCGCGGGTTTCCATGGAGTTGTCGCTGCGTTGGGCCCAGCGCTCGAAGAACGCCCACGGCGATAACACCGCAGCGCTGTTCGGTATCGTCCAGGGCGGCATGCATGAAAGCCTGCGTAAACGCTCGCTGGAAGGCTTGGACAAGATCGGCTTCGACGGCCTGGCCATCGGCGGTCTGTCGGTGGGCGAGCCCAAGCACGAGATGATCAAGGTGCTGGATTACCTGCCGGGCCTGATGCCGGCTGACAAACCTCGTTACCTTATGGGCGTTGGCAAACCGGAAGATCTCGTAGAGGGTGTGCGCCGCGGTGTGGACATGTTCGATTGCGTGATGCCAACCCGTAATGCCCGCAATGGGCATCTGTTCATCGATACAGGCGTGCTGAAGATCCGTAACGCGTTCCATCGCCATGATGATTCGCCGCTCGATCCCACCTGCGACTGCTACACCTGCCAGAACTTCTCCCGTGCTTATCTGCACCATCTGGACAAGTGCGGGGAAATGCTGGGTAGCATGTTGAATACCATCCACAATTTGCGTCACTACCAAGTCCTGATGGCTGGTTTGCGCGAGGCTATTCAACAGGGTACATTGGCCGCCTTCGTCGATGCCTTCTATGCCAAGCGCGGGCTCCCTGTGCCGCCCTTGGACTGAGTTTTCCGACCCTAAGATTCACTATTTGCAACTGGAGTGCTAAATGAGCTTTTTTATCTCTAACGCCATGGCTGATGCCGCTGCGCCTGCTGCTGCCGGCCCCCTGGGCGGTGGTTTCGAGTGGATTTTCCTGGTCGGCTTCCTGGTCATCTTCTACCTGATGATCTGGCGTCCACAGGCCAAGCGCGCCAAAGAGCAGAAAAACCTGCTCGGCAGCCTGCAAAAAGGTGACGAAGTTGTGACGACCGGCGGTATCGCGGGCAAGATCACCAAGGTTTCCGACGCTTTCGTGGTTCTGGAAGTCTCCGACACCGTAGAAATGAAGTTCCAGAAGGGCGCCATCGCCGCCACGCTGCCTAAAGGCACGCTCAAAGCGATCTAAGTTCCAACCTTTACCAATCGACGGGGCGCGCAAGGCGCCCCGCGTTATAAGCGGGCGGCGTGATGCTGAACAAATACCCTCTGTGGAAATACCTACTGATCCTGGCGGTGCTGGCGATCGGTTTTATTTATTCCGCTCCCAATCTCTATCCTGATGACCCTGCGATCCAGATCTCTGGCGCCAGCACTTCGCTGAAGGTCAATCAGGCTGACCTGGAACGCGCGAGCAAAGCGCTCACCGATGCGGGTATCCAGGTTAAAGCGGCAACCTTGGCAGCTGATGCGAAGGGCGGCTTGTTGCGCCTGACCAAGCAAGAAGACCAGTTGCCGGCCAAAGACGTCGTGCGTAAGGCCATGGGTGACGACTATGTTGTCGCGCTCAACCTGGCACAGACCACGCCAAAATGGCTGCGCAGCATTGGTGCGCACCCGATGAAGCTGGGTCTGGACTTGTCCGGTGGTGTTCACTTCCTGCTGGAAGTCGACATGGACAAGGCCCTCGACGCGCGCCTGAAAGTCTACGAAGGCGACGTGAAGAGCCTGCTGCGTAAAGAGAAGTTGCGTTATCGCAGCCTGCCGCAGCTCAACGGTGCCATCCAGCTGGGCTTCTCTGACGAGGCCGCGCGCGAACAGGCCCGTGCGCTGATCCGCAAGAACTTCAACGATTTCGACATCGTACCGGCCGACCTCAACGGTCAACCTGTACTGCGTCTGGCGATGACCCCGGCCAAGCTGGCGGAAATCCGCGAATACTCCATCAAGCAGAACTTGACCACGGTACGTAACCGCGTCAACGAACTGGGTGTGGCCGAGCCGATCGTTCAGCGCCAGGGTGCCAACCGCATCGTGGTTGAGCTGCCGGGCGTGCAGGACACCGCTGAAGCCAAGCGCATCCTCGGTAAGACAGCCAACCTGGAATTCCGTCTGGCCGCCGAGCCGGGTGCTTCCAAAGCCACTTCCGAGACCTTCGAGTTCCGTGAAGGCAACCGCCCTGCGGCGCAGATCGAGCGTGGCTTGATCATCACCGGCGACCAGGTGACTGACGCCAAGGCCGGTTTCGGCGAGCACGGTACGCCTGAAGTGAACATCCGCCTGGATGGCCACGGCGGCGAACTGATGAGCCGCGCCACACGCAGCAACGTCGGTCGCAGCATGGCGGTGATCTTCATCGAGCAACGCCCGATCACCACCTACACCAAGCAAATGGTCAACGGCGTCGAGAAAGACGTGCCGGTGCAGACCTTCAAGGAAGAGAAGAAGATCATCAGCCTGGCGACCATCCAGTCGCCGCTGGGTGCTCAATTCCGCATCACCGGCCTGAACGGCCAGGGCGAATCGTCCGAGCTGGCCCTGCTGCTGCGTGCCGGTGGCCTGGCTGCGCCGATGTACTTCGCTGAAGAGCGCACCATCGGCCCGAGCCTGGGTGCCGACAACATCACCAAGGGTGTCGATGCGGCCTTGTGGGGCATGCTGTTCGTGTCGCTGTTCATCATCGCCATCTACCGCTTCTTCGGCATCATCGCTACCGTGGCCCTGGCGGGCAACATGGTGATGCTGCTGGCCTTGATGTCGCTGCTGGGTGCTACGCTGACCCTGCCAGGTATCGCCGGTATCGTGCTGACCATGGGTATGGCGGTGGACGCCAACGTGCTGATCTTCTCGCGGATTCGTGAAGAGATCGCCGCTGGCATGACTGTGCAGCGTGCAATCAACGAAGGCTTCGGCCGGGCATTTACCGCGATTCTCGACTCCAACCTGACCACATTGCTGGTCGGCGGGATTCTCTTTGCCATGGGCACCGGCCCGGTCAAAGGTTTTGCGGTGACCATGTCCCTCGGTATCTTTACCTCGATGTTCACGGCCATCATGGTGACCCGCGCAATGGTCAACCTGATCTTTGGCGGGCGTGACTTCAAGAAGTTGTGGATTTAAGGGGCTGCCATGTTACGTACAATCAACTTCATGGGCGTTCGCAATATTGCGTTCGGCGTCACTGTGCTCCTTACCGTTCTGGCGTTGTTCAGCTGGTTCCATAAGGGCCTTAACTACGGTCTGGACTTCACCGGCGGTACGCTCATCGAGCTGACCTACGAGAAGCCAGCCGACGTTAGCCAGGTGCGCAGCGAGCTGGTCAAGGCCGGCTATCACGAAGCCATCGTGCAGAGCTTCGGTGCGACCACCGACCTGCTGGTGCGCATGCCGGGCGAAGACCCGCAACTGGGTCATCAGGTCGCCGAGGCCTTGCAGAAGGTCGGCGGTGATAACCCTGCGTCGGTCAAGCGCGTCGAGTTCGTCGGCCCGCAAGTGGGTGAAGAGCTGCGCGACCAGGGTGGTCTCGGCATGCTGATGGCGCTCGGCGGCATCATGATCTACCTGGCTTTCCGCTTTCAGTGGAAGTTCGGGGTTGGCGCCATTGTGTCGCTGATCCATGACGTGGTGGTAACCGTGGGTATCCTGGCGTACTTCCAGATCACCTTCGACCTGACCGTACTGGCTGCCGTGCTGGCGATCATTGGTTACTCCCTCAACGACACCATCGTGGTATTCGACCGGGTTCGAGAGAACTTCCGCGTACTGCGCAAGGCGACGCTGATCGAGAACATCAACATCTCCACCACCCAGACCCTGTTGCGGACCATGGCGACGTCGATCTCCACCTTGCTGGCGATCGCGGCACTGATGATCTTCGGTGGTGACAACCTGTGGGGCTTCTCCCTGGCGCTGTTTATCGGCGTTCTGGCGGGCACCTACTCGTCGATCTACATCGCCAACGTGGTACTGATCTGGCTGAACCTCAACAGCGAAGACCTGATCCCTCCGGCCGCGACTGGCAAGGAGGTCGACGACCGCCCTTGATGGGTGAGCGTTGATTTGTTGTTACAAAGAAGGCGCGAGTATTGAACTCGCGCCTTTTTTTTTGCTCCAAGGCTGGGTATAGCGCGGATCTTTCGGTCCGTTTGTGATGGTCAGGAGGTTCAACGTGAACAAGTCGTTGCTGGTTGGTGCGGTATTGGGTGCTGTCGGTGTGACTGCAGGGGGTGCTGTTGCCACCTACAGCCTGGTAAAAAGCGGCCCTGAGTATGCGCAAGTGCTGGCGGTGCAGCCGGTGAACACCCAGATTAAAACGCCTCGCGAGGTCTGCAAGGACGTCGCAGTGACCCGGCAGAAGCCGGTGCAGGATCAACATCAGATCGTCGGTACGGTGGTCGGTGCGCTGGCCGGTGGCCTGTTGGGTAACCAGGTCGGTGGCGGTAACGGTAAGAAGCTGGCCACCGTAGCCGGTGCGGTCGGTGGCGGCTACGCCGGTAACAAGGTTCAGGAAGGCATGCAGAACCGCGATACTTACACCACCACGCAAACCCGCTGTAACACCGTCAACGACATCAGCGACAAGGTTGTCGGCTATGACGTGCGTTACACCTTGGGTGGCAAAGAAGGTACGGTGCGCATGGACCGTGATCCAGGCGGTCAGATCCCGGTCGATAAAGAGGGGCGTCTGATCCTGGGCCAGAACCAGCAATAACCCCGGGCCTGGCACAGTTCACAATGTGGGAGGGGGCAAGCCCCCCTCCCACAGTTGGCTTGTGGTGTTGCTGGTATTTAAGCTCACACCAAATTCCAGGCATAAAAAAAGCACCCCGAGGGGTGCTTTTTTGTGCTCGCTCGCTTAGCGCTTCAGCGAAGCCGGCAGGTGCGGCTGGATCGCCGTCAACACTGCCTTGAAGCATTTGGTGTTACCGGCAACCACGTGGCCCTTCTCCAGGAAGTCGTGACCACCGGTGAAGTCGCTCACCAGGCCGCCGGCCTCTTGGATCAGCAGGGCGCCCGCCGCCATGTCCCACTCGGACAGGCCCGACTCCCAGAATGCATCGAAACGACCGGCGGCCACGTAGGCCAGGTCCAGGCTGGCTGCACCGGCGCGGCGGATGCCGGCGGTCTGGCCAACCAGGGCGCGGAACATGCCCAGGTAGTTGTCCAGGTTGTCCATCTGGTCGTCACACGGGTGCGACCGCCGCCGCCGGCAGGCCGGGTCCAGGCGTCTTCGATAAAGCGAGTGTCCGTCTCGAAGGTTTCCAGGGCGCTGCAAATACGGT
>NZ_JAKNRV010000629.1:0-1583 GCF_023072625.1 Pseudomonas emilianonis | reverse complement strand
CATCGCCCGCGCGTTGCTGGTGGACGCGCCGATCCTGCTGCTGGACGAAGCCACCAGCGCCCTCGACGCGCAGAGTGAACACCTGATCCAGCAGGCGCTGCCGCAACTGATGCACGGCCGCACCACGCTGGTCATCGCGCATCGCCTGGCGACGGTGAAGCATGCGGACCGGATTGCCGTGATGGACCAGGGCAAGCTGGTGGCGATCGGCACGCATCAGCAGTTGATCGCGAGTAACCCGCTGTATGCGCGGTTGGCGGCGTTGCAGTTCAGTGATGGTGCGGAGGAACAGGCTGCGCACTGAAATCACCGCGCATAAAAAATGCCCGCATCGTTCGATGCGGGCATTTTTGTGTGTGCGTCAGGCTTTATTGATCATCGAAGTAACGCTCGTGCCAGTCCACTAATGGCTGTGGCGAATTGAGCTTCTGCCCGTAGATCACCGAATAAGACAGCACGTTCTGCACATACTGGCGGGTTTCGTCGAACGGGATGCTTTCCACCCATACGTCGAAACTCAGGTGATCGGCACCGCGCAGCCACTGGCGCACGCGGCCGGGGCCGGCGTTGTAGGCGGCGGAAGCGAGGACGCGGTTGCCGTTGAATTGGCTATGCACCTGGCTCAGGTAAGCAGCACCGAGCTGGATGTTTTTGTCCGGGTCGAGCACCTGGGCCGGGGAGGCCAGCGGGATGCTGAACTTGCGCGCAGTGTCTTTGGCAGTGCCGGGCATCAGTTGCATCAGGCCGCTGGCGCCGACGCCGGAGCGGGCGTCGTCCATGAACGCGCTTTCCTGGCGGGTGATGGCGAACACCCAGCTCGAATGCAGGCCGCGCACCTTGGCTTCGCGCACCAGGGTGTCGCGGTGGGCCATCGGGAAGCGGATGTCGAGGTCATCCCAGTACTGCGCCTGGCTGATGGTACGGATCGCCGGGAAGTACCACTTCATGTCGTAGGCCAACCTGGCCTGGGCGACCATTTCGTCGCGGTTGAAGTGACGGCTGACGTGGTACCACTCGCGGCGGCCATCGACCACCTGGCCGCGCGCATAGAACTCCAGGGCGCGGCGCACGCCGGGGGTATTGCGCACTTTGTTGATCAGCGCCGGGCTCATCAACAGCGGCTTGTTGATCAACTGGTACGGCGCTTTGGAGCGGTCGGCGGCGAGGAAGCCGTAGAAATCCCGCTCCCGCGACAGGTTCTTGTACAGCACCAGGGCTTGCGGGTTTTTCGGCTCGGCCAGTTCCAGGCTGCGGGCCTGCCAGTAGCGCCAGCGGTTGGTGGTGGCCAAGTCTTGTGGGAGTTTGCGCGTGAGTTGGTAGGCGTCTTCCCAGCGAGCTAGGCGCAACAGCAGGCGCAGGCGCCATTCGGACACGGTGTTGTCGCGCAGTTCGGGGTCGTACTTGGTCATCACCTCAAGGGCGCGTGGGTCAAAGCGCTTGGCCAGGGTCAGGCCGATCTCACGGGCAATCGCCACTTTTTCGTCACGGGAGAAGTGCATGCTGGTGGCATAGCCGTCGAGCATGGCCATGGCCTTGTCCGGGTCCTGGCGCGCCAGGCGGCGCAGGCCCAGGCCCACGGCGTC
>NZ_JAKNRV010000628.1:0-1596 GCF_023072625.1 Pseudomonas emilianonis | reverse complement strand
GTATTGCCAGGCCAGCCCGCGACTGTTCGCCATGGGCCCGCCGTTGCGCGGGATGTGGTGGGAGAGCACGGCGGTGACCGATGTGGCGCTTCAGGCCAAGGCGCTGGCGTTGAAACTGACAAACATCTGAATGTGGGAGGGGGCTTGCCCCCGATTGCAATGGGTCAGTCAATTCTTGTGTCACTGATACACCGCTATCTCCCGATAGCGGTGTATCAGACACAGGTTTTTAGCTGAACCACCGGGGCAAGCCCCCTCCCACAAAGTTTTGTGTGTGGCTTAGGCTGGCATGGGCAGGGCGCCCATCTTGCCGTGGCAATACACCAGTGGCGCGGCGTTCTGCCGGGGCACGATGAGGTTCTTCACCGAGCCGACCATGATCGCGTGGTCGCCGCCTTCATACTCGCGCCACAACTCGCATTCGATCACCGCCGTGGCATTCGCCAGGATCGGGTTGCCCAGCTCGCTGAGCGTCCATTCGATGCCTTGGGCCTTGTCCTTGCCCTTGCGCGCAAAGGCATAGGCTTCGGTTTGCTGCCCGCCGGAGAGCACGTGGATGGCAAAGCGTTTGTTCTTGATCAACACCGGGTACGAGTCGGAGCTGTAGTTGGGGCAGAACAGCACCAGCGCCGGGTCCATCGACAATGAACTGAAAGCACTGGCGGTCAGCCCGACGATTTGCCCGTCGTCATCGAGCGTGGTGATCACGGTGACCCCGGACGGAAACGAACCCATCACTTGTTTGTAGATAGCGGCATCGATCATGGGACGGTCCTCGGCGGTGGGGCGGTTTTTATATGTTTGTAGGTATGATGGTATACCGTAATACAAAGCATGCAACTGCTTTTTCAAGCGCCCGATGAACGTCAGTTCTTGGTCTTTTAACCAATAAATGCTGGGGTAAAGGTGATAAATGGCTATTGGCCATGCATCACATTAGCAGATCAGATAAGCGCCAGAACTACGGATCAGTCTTGTGAAAAAATTGGGCTGCGTGTGGGGCTGTCGGGCGTGGTCCTCATCGGTTGCTGCCTGGTGGCGCGTCAGCGCACGCAGGCTATACCGACTGAAGACGGCGATCTGTCTGATGCGCCGTGATTCAAATGTGGGAGCGGGCTTGCTCGCGAATGCGGTGAATCAGTCGCTAAATACAGTGACTGACACTCCGCATTCGCGAGCAAGCCCGCTCCCACATGTTTGACCGATATCGGCATGAGATGCCCATTGGTTCCTAGGCCACGGGGGCACGCATGCTTCATCTGCTGTGTAGGCCGTTCCCGCCAAACTCCTCCAACGCATCCATTAACGCACCTTCGAAGTAGTCCTTCGAGGCGCGGTCCCAGAGGATATGGAACGCTGGCGCGTCCACGCTTCCCGAGTGGATGACGATCACATTGATCCGCGCTGCCGCCGTCTGCGCCACCGCCCCCGGCTTGAAGGCCGGAAAACTGAGGTCGACGCCGCACAGCTTGGCCATCACCTGGGCAATCGCGCCGCCGCTGAGCAACACGCAGGCGTGACTGTCCTGGCGCGGCAGCAGGTAGAGGGCGCGGTGGTCCAGTTCCCAGCGCGCCTTTTCATCGGCGATGCGCTGGC
>NZ_JAKNRV010000627.1:0-1612 GCF_023072625.1 Pseudomonas emilianonis | reverse complement strand
CGACGATACCGTTGGCGCCGAGCATGCCTTTCTCCTGGTCGGCAATGTGCATGGAACCGCCCTTGCCACCGCACACCCCGGTTCAATGTGCATGGAACCGCCCTTGCCACCGCACACCCCGGTTTTCTTGCCGTAGATCTCGGCCATCATGCCGAACACGTCCACGCCCTTGGCGATGCAATGGCCGTGACCACGGTGGTTGGAGGCGATGCAGTCTTCATCGTTGAGGTGGGCCATGACTCCGGCGGCGCTGGCTTCCTGGCCGGCATACAGGTGGACGAAACCTGGGATCTCGCCGGTGGCGAATTCCACGTGCAGGCGCTCTTCGAAATCGCGAATAGTGCGCATCACGGTGTAGGCATGAAGCAATTGATCAGTGGACAGGTGAGTGGACATCTTGTTGTTCTCCAGGTTGTCTCGACACACAAAAGACTGGCTGCGGCCAGTTACAAAGGCATCAGCACAGCCTGTGCCAACACTTCGATAAACCTGGCAAAGGCTTGATCCAGAGCAGTGCCGTGCGGTTGTACAGCGGCAACCGCCAACCGCAGAATGAGACGCGCCATTGCAACCTGCCCGTGGCGTCTGCGGCCGAATGAGACGCTGCGTCTCACGCGGGGCAGTTGGTCAGGCCGCCCTTGTCCCTGTGCGCGCATGCGCGCTTAATGGCGGGCATAACAACAAAGATCGAGAACCGGAGGCCTTATGCTCGCCGCGAACTCCAAGGACCATGTCGACTGCGTCAGTCGTGTGGTACGCAATGCCGATCGCCTGCCTCAGGCGCCGGTGCCGTCGCTGATTTTCGATTCGTGGCGACGCTCCATGGAGCAACACCACCTCGACCCCGGCTCGCTGCAAGGGCCACGCATTCTCAGTGAGCCACTGCTCAAGGAATGCCGTGAACGCGCCGATCTGTTCATGCGCATCGCCAGCGAAGAAGTCGGTCAACTCCACCACCGCGTGCGCCACGCCGACTACTGCGTGATGCTCACCGACGCCCAGGGCCAGACCATCGACCACCGCGTGGACACCGCGATTCGCAACGATTGCCGCAAGGCCGGCCTGTACTTGGGCACCTGCTGGTCGGAAGCCGAAGAAGGCACCTGCGGCGTGGCCACGGTACTCACCAGCAAGGCTGCGGTGACGGTACATAAGCGCGATCACTTTCGCGCGGCGTTTATCGGGCTGACCTGCTCCGCCGCCCCCATCTTCGACCCTCAGGGCAACCTGCTGGGGGTGATGGACGCCTCGGCGCTCAAATCCCCGGATGACCGGCGCAGCCAGCACCTGGTGCGACAGATGGTGGCGCAGAGCGCACAAGCCATCGAAAATGCCTTTTTCATGCACAGCGCCCGTCAGCACTGGGTGCTCCAGGCGCACAGCACGCCGGGCTATGTCGACAGCCAGCCCGACCTGTTGCTGGCCTGGGACCAGGACGGTCGCCTGCATGCCTTGAACAGCAAGGCGCGCCAAGCCCTGCGCCGGCGCTTTGGCCAGGTGCCGGTACATATCAGCGAGGTGTTCGACCTGGATGCGTTGCGTGCGGTGAGCGACCAATCGGCGCAACAACTGCACTGGCTCGGCGAGCCCGGCGCGCTGCATGTGCGGGTCA
>NZ_JAKNRV010000626.1:0-1620 GCF_023072625.1 Pseudomonas emilianonis | reverse complement strand
TGCGTGAAGAGCAGCGTTTCGCCTCCCTTGAGGCGTTGAAAACGGCGATCCATGCGGATGTCGCCGCCGCCCGTGCCCTAGCCGCACCTAGCGCCAAGATCAATGACTACACCGACTTCTACGTCGGCATCGAACACGCGC
Source organism: Pseudomonas emilianonis (assembly GCF_023072625.1). NCBI lineage: Bacteria > Pseudomonadati > Pseudomonadota > Gammaproteobacteria > Pseudomonadales > Pseudomonadaceae > Pseudomonas > Pseudomonas emilianonis. Next base: position 1,479 of record NZ_JAKNRV010000626.1, on the reverse strand, counting down.
AGAACGTCGGCAAACTGTTCCGCCCCGATAACCCGCTGCTGCCCAACTACAAGTACGTGCCGATCGGGTATCACGGCCGTGCCTCGACCATCCGCCCGTCCGGCACCGAGGTGCGCCGCCCCAAAGGCCAGACCCTGCCGGCCGGCCAGACCGAGCCGACATTCGGCCCCTGCGCACGCCTGGACTATGAGCTGGAGCTGGGCATCTGGATCGGCCAGGGCAACGCCATGGGCGACTCGATTGCGATTGGCGATGCGGCCGAGCACATCGCCGGTTTCTGCCTGCTCAACGATTGGTCGGCGCGGGATATCCAGGCCTGGGAATACCAGCCGCTGGGGCCGTTCCTGTCGAAGAGTTTCATCACCAGCATCTCGCCGTGGGTGGTGACGGCCGAAGCACTCGCGCCGTTCCGCCAGGCCCAACCGGCGCGCCCCGAAGGCGACCCGCAACCGCTGCCGTACCTGCTGGATCAACGCGATCAGGCCGCGGGCGGTTTCGATATCGAACTGGAAGTGCTGTTGACCACGGCGTCGATGCGCGAACAGAACCTGCCGGCCCAGCGCTTGACCCTGAGCAACACCCGGCACATGTACTGGACCGTGGCGCAAATGGTTGCGCACCACAGCGTCAACGGGTGCCAATTGCAGGCCGGTGATCTGTTCGGTTCGGGCACCTTGTCCGGGCCGCTGCCGGGGCAGTTCGGCAGCCTGCTGGAGATCACCGAAGGCGGCAAGAAGCCGATTGAACTGGCGTCGGGCGAGGTGCGTAAATTCCTCGAAGACGGTGATGAAATCATCCTGCGCGGCCGTTGCAGCCGTGACGGTTTTGCCTCCATCGGCTTCGGCGAATGCCGTGGCACGGTGGTCGCGGCGCGCTGAGGGAGGAGGGGCGATGCAACTCTACACTTACTATCGGTCCACTGCGTCGTACCGGGTGCGGATCGCGCTGGCGCTCAAGGGCCTGGATTTCACCGCCGTACCGGTCAACCTAGTGGCGCCTGCGGGCGGCGCCCACCGCCAGCCGGAGTACCTGGCGATCAACCCGCAAGGTCGCGTCCCGGCGCTGCGCACCGATGACGGCGAACGGTTGATCCAGTCGTCGGCGATCATCGAGTACCTGGAGGAACGTTATCCACAGGTGCCGTTGCTGTCCCAGGACCTGGCGACCCGTGCCCGCGAGCGCGCAGTGGCGTCGATCATCGCCTGCGACATTCACCCGCTGCACAATTCCAGCACCCAGAACCTGCTGCGGCAGTGGGGCCATGATGAAACCCAAGTGCTGGCCTGGATCGGTCATTGGATCAGCCAGGGCTTGGGCGCGGTCGAGCAGTTGATTGGCGATCACGGCTTTTGTTTTGGCGAGCGGCCGGGGCTGGCGGATGCGTTTCTGATTCCGCAGCTTTACGCGGCCGAGCGCTTCCAGGTGTCGTTGGCGGCGTATCCGCGCATCGGGCGGGTGGCGGCGTTGGCGGCGCAGCAG
>NZ_JAKNRV010000625.1:0-1635 GCF_023072625.1 Pseudomonas emilianonis | reverse complement strand
CCAGCACCAAGCGATAGTCGCTGCGCGCGACCGGCTGGATACGCCGCACCGTTGCACGCACGACCCGATGCTCAATGCCCCGGGCCTGCGCCACATCGCGGTACTCGGCGTAGCGTTGCTTGAGGTAGCCCGACACCCAGGCCCGTGGCACAAACGCGTCTTCGCCGGCGTCGATGCCCTGCGCCTGGAGGTAACGCTGAAAGTCGTGCGGGTCATCGTCCAGCACCGACATCGTCTGCAGCGAGGTATTGCACAACAGCGTGGCCTCGTCGGCGTTGAAGGCAATCGAGTGCGCCAGCCCCTCGGGATCGATGATGTCGATACGCCGAGCGTTACCTGTGCGCACCAGTTGGATAAACGCCGCGACGCCGGTCACCGACCCGCCAACGATGGCAACCGTCGCACGCGGGTTCACAGCGCTTGCGCCTTCGCCAGTACCGGCGCCAGCAAGCGCACGCCATACCAGCCCCAATACACGCGGTGGCAAGTGATCAAGCCGTTTTCAATCTCCATCATTTCCATCAGGTCGACCTGCTCCCCCGTCGGCGTCTTGCGCGGGTATTCCCACGTCAGATTGCGGCCATTGATGAAGGCCTTGTCGCTGCGATACCACTCAGCCAGGTCATTGGGAAAGCGGCGCTTGCTGTCTTCCATAAACCGCTGGATCACCCCTCGGCCCACCAGCACCCCGCTGCCGTGGTCGGGGTAGATCGCCAGCACCAGCGGCGTTTCGAACACCGCCTGCTCGGCATACAACGCCGCCGTAGCCGCCAGGTCGCCGGCACAAACGGTGGCGTGCCAGGCTTCATAAATAGCCAGCAGACCGGGATCGATGGACGAAGTCATGGCGTTTCCTCGCGTGGCAGCACAACGGCTAATAGAAGCCGCAAGTGTAAGGAATTGCCACCCGGCCATGCTTCGACCTGGCCCGAAGTGTCAGGCATGCGGTGCGAGGTGCTTGAGGATTACGACCTGGGCGGTTGGCGACTGACAACACCGCGTAGGCATCGCGACGTTCCTGGCGCCTGCGCAACACACCGTTGTCATCAAGGATATTGATAGCTGCCTAATGAAACCCGCAGTCTAGAGGGCTCATCCCGCGCTTATATCATTCCGAATGATAGTTATCTTTGCTTCATTCGATTCGTGACCTAGCACCTCGCCGCGCATGATCCGCCCATCTCAAATACATTGGCGGATGCACCTCATGGAACAGACACTCAAACACTTGCGCTTGCCCCTGGCGATTCTAGCCGTGGCGGTGATGAGCGCGTGCGGCAAAACCCCGGACCAAGCGGCCGCCATGCCTCCTGCAAAAATCAGCGTGGCCAAGGTGCTTGAACAACCGGTCAACGAGTGGGACGAATTCACCGGTCGCCTGGAAGCACCGGAAACCGTGCAGATCCGTCCACGGGTGTCCGGCCAGATCGATCAGGTGGCCTTCACCGAAGGCGCCCTCGTGAAGAAAGGCGACTTGCTGTTCCAGATCGACCCACGCCCGTTCCAGGCCGAGGTGCGCCGCCTCGAAGCCCAGCTTCAACAGACCAAAGCCGCCGCCAGCCGCAGCGATAACGAAGCACAACGCGGCGAACGCCTGCGCCAGAGCAATGCGATCTCCGCCGAACTGGCCGACTC
>NZ_JAKNRV010000624.1:0-1657 GCF_023072625.1 Pseudomonas emilianonis | reverse complement strand
GCCGGTGGTCTGCGGGGCTGAAGCTGGGGCTGGCGGCTGATTGCTCAGCGCACCCGGCACACCTTGCGGGCCGTTGCTGGCGGTGCGTTGTTCGCTGGTCGATTGCTCGCTGCGCAGGGCCGGCTGGTCCGGGTTGAACTGCTCGGAGGTCGATTCGACCGCGCTGAAATCCACGTCGGCGGACACTTCGGCCTTGTAGCGATCGTTACCCAACACCGGTTGCAAGATGTTGTGGACACGCTGAGTGAGCATGCTTTCCATGCGGCGGCTGTAGTCGAACTGTTTGCCGGCCTGGGTCAGCGCAGAGTTTTCCGCCATGTCGGACAGCAGGTTGCCCTTCTGGTCGACCACGGTGATTTGCGACTTGCTCAATTCGGGAACGCTGGTGGCCACCAGGTTGATGATCGCCAGCACTTGGCCAGGCTCCAGGGAGCGGCCGGAAAACAGTTCGACCAATACCGAGGCACTTGGCTTGCGCTCATCACGCACAAACACCGAGCTCTTCGGAATCGCCAGGTGGACGCGGGCGCCCTTGACGTTGTTGAGGCTGGAGATGGTGCGCGCCAGTTCGCCTTCCAGGCCACGACGGTAGCGGGTCGCTTCCATGAACTGACTGGTACCCAGGCCCTGATCCTTGTCGAGGATCTCAAAACCGATATTGCTGTCGGACGGGGTCACGCCGGCGGCGGCCAGCTTCATGCGGGCACGGGCGACATCATCGGCCTTGACCAGCAGCGCCCCGGAGTTGGGCTCCACGGTGTAGGCGATGTCGGCGGCGGCCAGGGTTTCCATGATCTGTTTGGAATCCATACCGGCCAGGCTGCCGTACAGCGGCCGGTAATCGGGTTGCTGCGACCACAGCACCACGGCAAAACCAATCGCCACGCTGGCAGCCAGGCCGACCATCAGGCCCACCTGACGCAGCATGGTCATTTCCGAGAGGTTTTCCAGGAACGACAGGCCAAACAGCGGCGGTTTGCCGTCTGTCTTGGCGGGTACGTTGTCCACGACTGCTTCTGCCATGACTTAAATCTCGCCCTTAAACCGGCATCTGCATGATGTCTTGATAAGCCTGAACCAGTTTGTTGCGCACCTGGGTCAAGGCTTGAAAGGACACCGTGGCTTTCTGCGAAGCGACCATCACGTCGGTCAGGTCCACGCCGCTCTTGCCGATCTCGAACGCGGTCGCCAACTGGCTGGAGGCTTGTTGGGTGTCACTGACTTTGTTGACTGCCTGGCCGAGCATGTCGGCAAAACTGCTTTGGCCCAACTCCGGCGCTTGTGCGACGGATTTCGGTTGAGCCATGGCATCCATTTGCATGGAGCGCATATCCAACATCAACCGATTGAACTCAATACCCTGGCTCATGACCTTCTCTCTCCGACGACCCGCAATTTTTTGACACTACGCAGCAGTTACTAGGGGTGGTAGCAACAAGGGTGCCAGCTCTGTAGCAACTTGTAAGAAAAGGCGACAAATCTTGTCGACCTTGTTACCGATCAGGTGGCGAAAAGGTAGCCTTCCACGTCCATCCCAGCGTCGCGCATCTGCGCCAGCTTGTAGCGCAAGGTGCGCGGGCTGATGCCCAGACGCTCGGCCGCTTCTTTGCGGCGGCCGCGTTCGGCGCGCAGGGTGTCGATGATCATCTGGAATTCG
>NZ_JAKNRV010000623.1:0-1666 GCF_023072625.1 Pseudomonas emilianonis | reverse complement strand
ACACCGCCGCCACCCGCCGGGCGCGCGCGGCGTCGTCGTTGGCTTCGTGTAGGCTGAGGATGGTCTTGCCGTTGTGACGCAGGTGGAATGCCACGTCGAACCGCGCCAGGGCCAGGCGCTTGATGACTTCCTGCAGGTGATCGAATTCGGTTTTCTCGGCCTTGAGGAATTTGCGTCGCGCCGGGGTGTTGAAGAACAGGTCGCGCACTTCCACCGAAGTGCCCACCGGATGCGCAGCCGGCTGGACCCGAGGCGCCATGTCGCGGCCTTCGGTCTCCACTTGCCAGGCCTGGTCGGCGCTGCGCGTGCGGGAGGTCAGGGTCAGGCGCGCCACGGAGCTGATCGAGGCCAGGGCCTCGCCGCGAAAGCCCAGGCTCATCACCCGTTCAAGGTCTTCGAGGTCGCGAATCTTGCTGGTGGCGTGACGCGCCAGTGCCAGCGGCAGGTCATCGGAGGAGATGCCGCTGCCGTCGTCACGCACCCGCAGCAGCTTGACGCCGCCCTGCTCGACGTCGACATCGATGCGCTTGGCGCCGGAGTCGATGCTGTTTTCCAGCAACTCCTTGATCACCGAAGCCGGCCGCTCGACCACCTCGCCCGCCGCAATCTGGTTGGCAAGGCGCGGGCTGAGCAGTTCGATGCGTGAGCCGCTGTTGAGGATCGATTCACTCATTACTGTGCCGCCAATTCAGTGCCAGGGATGGTCAACACCTGGCCGACCTTCAACTCATCGGTTTTCAGGTTGTTGGCGTTGCGCAAGGTCGCGGCCGACACTTGGAAACGCACCGCCAGCATGGCCAGGGTGTCGCCAGGCTGCACGCGATGGTCACGCGGGCCCTGGGCGATTTTCCCGGAGTCGCGCAGCCAGGCGACATACGTGCCCGGCGGCGGGTTCTGCTGGAAGAACTGACGCACACCGGCACTGATGGAGCGTGCCAATGCCTGCTGATGGCTGGCGCTGGCCAGTTTCGAGGCTTCGTTGGCGTTGGAGATAAACCCGGTTTCCACCAGGATCGACGGGATGTCCGGCGATTTCAACACCATGAACCCGGCCTGCTCAACGCGCTGTTTGTGCAGCGATGTCACGCGACCGATGTTGCTCAGGACTTTCTGCCCGACGTTCAAGCTGGAGGTCAGCGAGGCGGTCATCGACAGGTCGAGCAGTACACCGGCAAGCATCTTGTCCTTGTCGTCGAGGGACACGTTGCCGGCCCCACCGATCAAGTCGGAACGGTTTTCACTGTCGGCCAGCCAGCGGGCCGTCTCGGACGTGGCGCCGCGATCCGACAGGGCAAACACCGAGGCGCCGAAGGCGGCGGACGAAGGCGCCGCGTCGGCGTGGATCGAGACGAACAGGTCGGCGCCCTTCTTGCGTGCGATTTCGGTACGGCCGCGCAGCGGGATGAAGTAGTCGCCGGTACGGGTCAGCTCGGCGCGATAGCCTTTCATGCCGCTGACCTGGCGCTGCAATTCACGGGCGATGGCCAACACCACGTCTTTTTCATGCTGGCCACGCGAGCCGGAAGCGCCCGGGTCTTCACCGCCGTGACCAGCGTCGATCACCACGATAATGTCGCGTTTACCCGCAGGCGCCGGCGGCGGCGGTGGCAACTTGACCTGCGGTTGCGACGGGCTGACTGGCACGGCCGGTACGGTCGCCACGCTT
>NZ_JAKNRV010000622.1:0-1685 GCF_023072625.1 Pseudomonas emilianonis | reverse complement strand
GGTACCACTAGGCCAGTGGCCTTATCGATCACCTGGTAGCCGATGGTCGCCGCCCCAATGCCCGCCGCCAGTCCGCCAACACCACCTAATACACCACGGCGCTTGATGCCATACACCGTAGCCCCGGGACACCGAAGTGTCGCGCCAGGTCAGCGCTGGAAGGCGTGCCGTCGAACAGGCCCATCACGCCTTCGATCAGGATCAGGTCCGCCTCCCCCGCCGCTTCCCACAGCAAGCGGCGACTTTCCTGCTCGCCCACCATCCACATATCCAATTGATACACCGGCGCACCGCTGGCGCGCTCGTGAATCATCGGGTCGAGGAAGTCCGGGCCGCATTTGAACACGCGCACCTTACGCCCCAGGTTGCGGTGCAAACGGGCCAGCGCGGCGGTGACCGTGGTTTTGCCCTGGCCGGACGCCGGTGCGGCGATCAAGACGGCCGGGCAATGACGGGGCTGATTCAAAGTTCGACGCCTTTCTGTGCCTTGATACCGGCCTGGAACGCGTGCTTGAGCATGCCCATTTCGGTGACGGTGTCGCCCATTTCGATCAGCTCGGGCTTGGCGCCACGGCCGGTGACCACCACGTGCTGCATCGGCGGGCGAGCCTGCAGGTCGCCAAGGACTTGATCCAGGTCGAGGTAGCCGTGCTTGAGCGCGATGTTCAGCTCATCCAGCACCACCAGGCCGATGGACGGGTCTTGCAGCAATTGGCGGGACACCGCCCAGGCGGCTTCGGCGGCCGCGATGTCGCGCTGGCGGTCCTGGGTTTCCCAGGTAAAGCCCTCGCCCATCACATGGAAACGCACTTGCTCGGGGAAGCGGCGGAAGAACCGCTCTTCGCCGGTGCTGTTGCGCCCCTTGATGAACTGCACCACACCGCACTGCATGCCGTGGCCCATGGCGCGGGCCAGCATGCCAAATGCCGAGCTGCTCTTGCCTTTGCCGTTACCGGTCAGCACCAGCAGCAAGCCGCATTCGTTCGGGGAATTGGCGATGCGCTCATCGATCACGGCTTTTTTACGCAGCATGCGCGCCAGGTGGCGTTCGTCGCGCTCGGGGGAATCGGTCATGGCAGCTCTCCGTTGGGGCTGGACAAAAACGGCGGGCAGGAAAAATCAAAAACAGACAGCCAAGCATCGCCCACCGTGATGCTGTTGGATGATCCGGGCCGGTCTCCGGGCTCATGAGTGGCGCGCTAGAGCGCACGCCGACGGCGCGCCTTCCCATATCGCGAGCGATACAGTGGCAAACAGCACCGTTTTGACTCATTTACCGTTGCGGGGGCAGCGCCGGAATCGCGGCAGCACTGTGTACAAGTGCGCTCACTCACCGGCTTCCCTGTTTCACTCAGTCGACCCGTAGGTCACAGAGCACCTGGAACAAGCCGCGAAGGTTAGTGGGTTGGGGGTGGAGCGTCAATTAAAGCTGGCCTTGTACTTGAACCATCGCCGCAACGCACACCTCTACCCTTACAGGCATCCAGGAGAAAACCATGCATAAAACAAGACTCGCCTTACTGATCATGCTCGCGGGCAGCCTTGCCGCCTGCGGCGAAAGCTCGACCCTGAAGGTATCCGACGGCACCGGGCCCTCGCCGCAATTGCCGGAGCCGAACAAGACGCTGATCCCCACTGTAAACATCGCCCCGGCCATTGGCTGGCCGGCGGGCACCCAGCCCACG
>NZ_JAKNRV010000621.1:0-1713 GCF_023072625.1 Pseudomonas emilianonis | reverse complement strand
TCTTTCTCGAGCCCCGGCCGCCGCCGTGGCCGACAAGCCTGCCAGTGAAGCCGAAACCACCGTGCGCGTGGATACCGCGCGCCTGGACGACATCATGAACATGGTCGGCGAATTGGTGCTGGTGCGTAACCGCCTGGTACGCCTGGGCCTGAGCAGCGGCGACGAAGCCATGCAGAAGGCCGTGTCGAACCTCGATGTGGTCACCGCCGACCTGCAGACCGCAGTGATGAAGACGCGGATGCAGCCGATCAAGAAAGTCTTCGGCCGCTTCCCGCGCCTGGTTCGCGACCTGGCACGTCAGCTCAAGAAAGAGATCAACCTGGAACTGGTGGGTGAAGAAACCGACCTCGACAAAAACCTTGTCGAGGCCCTGGCCGACCCGCTGGTCCACTTGGTGCGCAACGCCGTCGACCACGGCGTAGAAACCCCGGAAGAACGCGAAGCCTCGGGCAAGTCCCGTGGCGGCAAGGTGATTCTGGCGGCGGAGCAAGAAGGCGACCATATCCTGCTGTCGATCACCGATGACGGCAAAGGCATGGACCCGGCGATCCTGCGGGGTATCGCGGTCAAGCGTGGCGTGATGGACAAAGACGCCGCCGACCGCCTGACCGACACCGAGTGCTACAACCTGATCTTCGCCCCCGGCTTCTCGACCAAGACCGAGATTTCCGACGTGTCGGGCCGTGGCGTGGGCATGGACGTGGTGAAAACCAAGATCAGCCAGCTCAACGGTTCGATCAATATCTACTCGACCAAGGGCCTGGGCTCGAAGATCGTCATCAAGGTGCCGTTGACCCTGGCGATCATGCCGACCCTGATGGTGATGCTGGGCAACCAGGCCTTCGCCTTCCCGCTGGTCAACGTCAACGAAATCTTCCACCTCGACCTGTCGCGCACCAACGTGGTGGACGGTCAGGAAGTGGTGATCGTGCGCGACAAGGCGTTGCCCCTGTTCTACCTCAAGCGCTGGCTGGTCGCCTCGGCTGCCCATGAAGAGCAGCGCGAAGGCCATGTGGTGATTCTCTCCGTGGGCACCCAGCGCATCGGCTTTGTCGTCGATCAACTGGTGGGCCAGGAAGAGGTCGTCATCAAGCCTTTGGGCAAAATGCTGCAGGGAACCCCGGGCATGTCGGGTGCGACCATCACCGGTGACGGTCGCATCGCATTGATTCTCGATGTTCCGAGCATGCTCAAGCGTTACGCCGCACGGCGTATTTGATTCTGGCGGGGCAGGGCGGTATTGCCCGCCCCGCCTAACGGAGTGTTTATGGTAGTCAAGGTCCTGGTGGTGGACGATTCAGGTTTCTTCCGCCGCCGCGTCTCGGAAATTCTTTCCGCCGATCCAACGATCCAGGTGGTCGGCACGGCCACCAACGGCAAAGAGGCGATTGATCAAGCCATAGCGTTGAAGCCGGACGTGATCACCATGGACTACGAGATGCCGATGATGGATGGCATCACCGCAGTCCGGCACATCATGCAGCGCTGCCCGACCCCGGTCTTGATGTTCTCCTCGCTGACCCATGAAGGCGCCCGGGTCACCCTGGATGCGTTGGACGCCGGCGCAGTGGACTTCCTGCCGAAGAATTTCGAAGACATCTCGCGCAACCCCGAGAAGGTCAAGCAGATGCTGTGCGAGAAGGTCCACAGCATTTCGCGCAGCAACCGTCGCAGCCTGTTCAGCGCCCCGGCGCCCGCGGCGGTCGCCGCTCC
>NZ_JAKNRV010000620.1:0-1720 GCF_023072625.1 Pseudomonas emilianonis | reverse complement strand
CAGGATGAAGTGGTGGCCCGCGAAACCGGCTTCGGCGACCGCGAGCGCATGCGCCAGGCGTTTCTGCGCGCCTTTGGGCAACCGCCCCAGGCCATGCAACAGGCTTTTTTTGGCGAACGCAGCGCTTAGTGCAACGACGCCCGCGTAATCAGGTAACTGGTCAATTGCGGATCATCGTCCAGCTCGAGGGTCTGCACCGGGCGTGGCAGGTTATCCAGCACGGTGCGCCAGAACGCCTGGGACACTTCATCCTGATCATAGAAGCGCACCAGCCAGTTGGCCGCGCCGCTGCATAGCACCTGGGTGGCGATCGCGCTGCCGATGCCCTTGCGGCGGTAGCGCTTGAGGATGAACAGGTCGGCCAGTTCCAGGGCATCGATGCCCGGCAACTCACTGCCTTCGATCAGCAGGAAACCGGCGATATAGCCGTCGACCAGCAGCAGGTTGGCGCTCCATTGCGGGTCTTGCCAGTAGCGGTTCAGGTGTTCGTCATGGATGTAGAAGCGGCCATCCGCCTCCACATCTTCTTGCTCCCAGTCCGAAGACTCATAAGCGTAGTACTGGTACAGGTTGCGGATCAGCTCGGACGCTTCCGGGCCGGTCTGGATCAATTCGACGGTGGTTTCAGGCATGAGGCTCTCGGTGAAAAAACGCAGGGCGCCATTGTTCACAAAACCCTGCCCCAGTCCAATAGCGGCTTGAACCTTTCTACTTGCTGAACCGATTGCAAATAGGCGCGGCCTTGTCCGAACCCTCGAAACATTTCGAATAAACTTCGCCGACTTGCCTCTTTTCTCTCAAGGACACGCACTTTGACCAACGTCTGTTCCGCCGGCCTGGATGTGGGCTTTGCCTCCCTGGATTACCTGCAGATTTTCATCCTCGGCGTGATCCAGGGCATTACCGAGCTGTTGCCGGTCTCGTCCACCGCCCATATGCGTGTGGTGCCCGCCCTGCTCGGCTGGCAAGACCCGGGCTCGGCGTTTTCGGCGGCGATGCAACTGGCCGCGCTGGCGGCGGTGGTCAGTTACTTCTGGCGCGATGTGCGCCAGGTGGTCACCGGCAGTATTGGCGCGGTGCGCCAGGGCGATTACAACAATCAGTGGTTCAAGCTGGCGGTGGCGATTGTGCTGGCGACCGTTCCGATCGGCATTGCCGGCCTGGCGTTGTCCTCGACTTTGAATGCGTGTAACTCACCGCTGCGCGGGCTGATGGTGATCGGCATTGCCTGCGTAGTGATGGCGGTGTTGCTGGCGGCGGCCGAACTGAGTGCGCGGCATACGCGCAAGGTGAGTGAAATGCGCCTGCGCGACGCGCTGATCGTCGGCATCGCGCAGATTGGCGCCTTGATTCCTGGGGTCTCGCGCTCCGGCTCGACGCTGACCGCCGCGCTGTTCCTCAACTTCAAGCGTGAAGAAGCCGCGCGTTTCTCGTTCCTGCTGGGCCTGCCGGCCATCGCCCTCGCCGGCTTAAAGGAGCTGTGGGTGCTGCTGCACGCCGACATGCCGGCCCATGCCTGGCCGCACTTGCTGTTTGGCCTGGTGGTCGCCAGCGTCTCGGCGTTCTTCGCGATCTGGGGCCTGATGAAGTTCCTGGAGCGGTTCTCCACCTGGCCGTTCGTGATCTACCGAGCGCTGCTGGGGATCTTCCTGATCGTGGCGGTCAGCACCGGGTTGTTGAGCTAAGCCTCAGGGGCGCAACGGCGCGGCATCAACCTTAA
>NZ_JAKNRV010000061.1:0-20944 GCF_023072625.1 Pseudomonas emilianonis | reverse complement strand
ACATCCTTGGCGCCAAACAGGCGTTGCAGCAGGCCGGGGCCGGGGCGCGGGGTTTCGCCGTCCGGCTCCAGGTTATTCAACGCCTGCCCTTGCAGGCTGCTCAGCTCACTGAGCAACAGTGGGATCTCGCGCGCCTGGCCTACGCGGCTATCCAACTGCTTGGCGAAGGTTTTCAACGGGCGGGCCACCTCGCGGGGCAGCGGCAGTTTCTGCAACTGCGCAACCAGGGCCGCGAGCGCGGTGCTCATCTGGTCAATCCGGGTTTCGCGACGCTGCTCCGAATCCAGTACGGCTTTTTCCAGGCGCGGCAGCAACGCAGCGAGGGCGGCATCCATGTCGTCGGTGCGCACGGCGTCGCGCATTTCCTTCATGCATTGATCGACCGCGCGGTCGGTGCCTTCAGCGGCCAACGTACTGCGCACCAACCCTCGGCGCAACAGGTCGAGGCGGGCAGCCCAGCGGCGTTCGAGCGTGTCTTGTTGCTCGATGATTTTGAGGTATTTCTCTTTCCAGCGCTGGGCTTCGTCGCTCATGCAAGGGGTCCGCGAGGGCCAGGGCTCAACGCGGGCAATGCATCAGCCGTGAGCGAACCCGGCAGACGAATCTCCACCGCGACCGGCAGGTGATCGGAGATGGGCTGCGCCAACACCTGCACGCTTTCAAGTGTGAGGGTCGGGCTAAGCAGGATATGGTCAAGACAGCGTTGCGGACGCCAACTGGGGAACGTGGCTTCGACTTGCGGCGCCAGTAAGCCAAGGTCACGCAACGGGGAATTCTGCAGCAGGTCGGTGGCATGGGTGTTCATGTCACCCATCAGCACCTGGTGCTTGTAGCCGCCAATCAACTCACGCACATAGGCCAACTGCAGGTTGCGGGTACGCCCCCCGAGTGCCAGATGCATCATCACCACCACCAGGGCTTCCGGGCCTTCGCCGAAACGCACGAGGATCGCGCCACGGCCCTTGGGGCCCGGCAATGGGTGATCTTCGATAGCCGATGGCTTCAGGCGGCTAAGCACGCCATTGCTGTGCTGCGCCAGACGCCCGAGGTTGCGATTGAGTTGCTGATACCAATAGGGAAACGCACCCAACTGGGCCAGGTGTTCCACCTGGTTGATGTAGCCCGAGCGAATGCTGCCGCCGTCGGCTTCCTGCAAGGCGACCAGGTCGAAGTCGCCCAACAGGTCGCCGATCTTCTGCAGGTTGCCGGCCCGCCCGTTGTGGGGCAACAAGTGCTGCCAGCCACGGGTGAGGTAGTGCCGGTACTTCTCGGTACTGATGCCCACCTGGATATTGAAGCTGAGCAGGCGCAGGCGGCTGTCCGCCGGCAGGCCTGTGGATTCCAGGTGAGCTTCATTGACCTGCGGGTCATGCAGCCCGACAACGCGTTCGGTACCCCAGCGGCGCATGGCAGGCCCCTTACTTGGCGGCGCGTTCTTTGGCGATCAACTGGTCGGCCACATTGAGGGTCGCTTCAGGACCGCCGGTGGTGCCCAGGTCGAAACGGTACTTGCCGTTGACGATCAGGGTCGGTACGCCTTGCACGCCATACTTCTGCGCAAGTTCCTTGGCCTGTTTGATCTGGCCCTGGATAGCGAAGGAATTGAAGGTAGCCAGGAACTTGTCCTTGTCGACACCTTGGGTCGCGACGAAGTCAGCCATTTCCTCAGGCTTGGTCAGGCGCTTGCCTTGTTTCTGGATCGCATCGAAGACCGCGTTGTGAACCTTGTGCTCGACACCCATGGCTTCCAGGGTCAGGAACAGCTGGCCGTGGGCATCCCAAGGGCCGCCGAACATGGCAGGGATGCGTTTGAAGTTCACGTCCTTGGGCAGTTTTTCAGCCCATGGGTTGATGGTTGGCTCAAAGGCGTAGCAATGCGGGCAGCCGTACCAGAACAGCTCCACCACTTCGATCTTGCCCGGCACCGACACCGGCACTGGGTTGGCCAATTCCACGTAGGTTTTACCGGCTTCAAGCGGCACGTCGGCAGCTTGTGCGGTCATGCCGAAGAGGCTGACAGTGACGAGAGCGGCGCTGAGGATCAGATTACGCATGCTTTACTCCTGGACAAATAAGGTCGCCTCACGCGACCTTTGTTGTGACCGGTCTACGCGGGCATGAGTTCGTTAGTGTAACGGCACCGGCCACAAAAAAGGGCGGCCTAAGCCACCCTTTTTATGCTTGCATCAACGGATTAATCGAGCGTTAACGTAGCCTTTCGATCAGTGCAGACCCTGAACGTATTGGGAAACCGCTTCGATGTCCTTGTTGCTCAGCTTGGCAGCAATGCTTTGCATGATTTTGGTATCGCCATCGTTGGTGCGATTACCTTCACGGAAGTCCGTCAACTGCTTGGTGACGTACTGCGCATGCTGGCCACCCAAGTGCGGGAAGCCCGCAGCGGCGATACCCGCGCCGTTAGGCGAGTGGCAACCGATGCAGGAAGGCATGCCTTTTTCCAGGTTGCCGCCGCGGAACAACTCTTCACCACGGGCCACTTGCTTCGGATCGGCAGCTCCCACACTGCCTTTCTGGCTGGAGAAATAGGCGGCGATATCCGCCAGGTCCTGGTCACCGAGGTTGGTCAGCAAGCCGGTCATTTCCAGGACCGTGCGCTTGCCGTCCTTGATGTCGTGCATCTGCTTGGTCAGGTAACGCTCACCCTGGCCGGCCAGTTTAGGGAAGTTCGGTGCCGGGCTATTACCATCCGGTCCATGGCAAGCACCACACACGGCGGCTTTCGCCTGGCCCGCAGTAGCGTCGCCTGCAGCATGGGCAACACCGGTGATGCCCAAGGTCAACAGCAGACTCACGATCAGTTTGTTCATCAGCTAATCCAACTACGGCTAAGGGTTTAAAGAGTTATCTAACCGGGCTTACTCACCATCCACTCAATGATGGCCTGGTAATCCTCGGTACTGCAGTCCATGCACAAACCACGCGGCGGCATTGCCTTGAAACCCTGGGTCACGTGCTGCACCAGCGTGTCCATGCCCTGCGCCAGTCTGGGCGCCCAGGCTGCCTGGTCACCCCGCTTCGGGGCGTTCGGCATTTGGCCAGCATGGCAAGCCACGCAAACTCGGTTGTACACCACTTCCGGTTCCTGTGTAGCCTGAGCGCCGTAAAGCGGCATCAGGACACCGATAGCAAGCAACCATCTGGTCATACATCGACCTTTTCAGGGTTTGGGAGCGTTTTGCGTTCTAATGCGCAATAAAGGTCTATCGCTCCCGTGAACTTCATCCTTCGCTGGGACAAAGCACACACAAAATCTGCGGCATTATATACTGGCGCTACTGAAACGGAAACGACACCGCTTGCCGCACCCTTTTTCGGCACCGCCCACATCGGAAATCTCATGCAACTCAAGAACCCCATCCTCGGCCTGTGCCAACAGTCCACCTTCATGCTCAGCGCCGCCAAAGTGGACCAATGCCCCGATGACGAGGGCTTTGAAGTCGCCTTTGCCGGCCGTTCCAACGCGGGTAAATCCAGCGCGCTGAACACCTTGACCCACGCCAGCCTGGCGCGCACCTCGAAAACCCCGGGCCGCACACAGCTACTCAACTTCTTCAAGCTAGACGATGATCGGCGTCTGGTCGACCTTCCAGGCTACGGTTATGCAAAAGTACCTATCCCGCTGAAGCTGCACTGGCAGCGTCACCTCGAGGCTTACCTGGGTGGCCGGGAGAGTTTGAAGGGGTTGATCCTGATGATGGACATCCGTCATCCAATGACCGACTTCGACCTGCTGATGCTCGACTGGGCGGTCGCCAGCGGCATGCCGATGCATATCCTGCTGACCAAAGCCGACAAACTGACCTATGGCGCCGCCAAGAACACGCTGCTGAAGGTGCAGGCGGAAATCCGTAAAGGTTGGGGTGACACCATCACCATCCAGCTGTTCTCGGCGCCAAAGCGCCTGGGCCTGGAAGACGCCTACACCGTGCTGGCCGGCTGGATGGAATTGGCCGACAAAGGCGCGGAAATCGCCGAGTAACTTTTGCGCAGGCAAAAAAAACCCCGGACTTCGTAGGGGAGGGGAAGTTCGGGGTTCAAGTTCCGGACCGCTAGGGCGGGGTCCAGATATCTGCCAACACTTAACACAACATAGGAGCATTGAAGGGCTTCACCACCCATTCAGTAAATCTGAGTGGCATTTCATGGGTTAAGTTCCGGCAGGTACAAAAAACTATTTGTAATAACCGACGGCGCTTTCGGCTCTAAAGCGTTCTGCCACCACGCTCGGGGGGTGGCAGAACCACGCCATCAGTGCGCTTCGTCCCAGTTATCACCCACGCCCACTTCCACCAGCAACGGCACGTCCAGCGTCGCCGCGTGGCTCATGTGCTGGCGAATCTCGTCACGCACTTGCTCGACCAGATCCTCGCGAACCTCCAGCACCAGTTCATCGTGTACCTGCAGGATGACTTTGGCGTCCAGGCCCGACGCGGTCAGCCAATTATCCACCGCGAACATGGCTTTCTTGATGATATCCGCCGCCGTGCCTTGCATCGGCGCGTTGATCGCCGTGCGCTCGGCACCTTTGCGCAGGGCCGGGTTCTTCGCGTTGATGTCCGGCAGGTACAGGCGCCGACCGAAGATCGTCTCGACATAACCCTGCTCGGCCGCCTGGGCGCGGGTGCGCTCCATATAGGCCAGCACGCCCGGATAACGGGCGAAGTAGCGGTCGATATAGGCCTGGGACTGTTTACGATCGACACCGATCTGCTTGGCCAGGCCAAACGCGCTCATGCCGTAGATCAGGCCGAAGTTGATCGCCTTGGCGCTGCGACGCTGGTCGGTAGTGACCGCGCCCAGTTCCACGCCAAATACCTCGGCGGCGGTGGCCTTGTGTACGTCCAGGTCATTGCGGAAGGCGTGCAGCAAGCCTTCGTCCTTGGCCAGGTGCGCCATGATGCGCAGTTCGATCTGCGAGTAGTCCGCCGCCAGTAGCTTGTAGCCTTTAGGCGCGACGAACGCCTGACGAATCCGCCGGCCTTCAGCCGTGCGGATCGGAATGTTCTGCAAGTTCGGATCACTCGACGACAAACGCCCCGTGGCCGCCACCGCCTGGTGATACGACGTATGGATGCGCCCGGTGCGCGGGTTGATCTGCTCAGGCAAGCGGTCGGTGTAGGTGCTTTTCAGCTTGCTCATGGAGCGGTACTGCATCAGCACCTTGGGCAGCGGGAAATCCTGCTCGGCCAGTTCGGCGAGCACCGCTTCGGCGGTCGACGCCTGGCCCTTGGCGGTCTTGCTCAGGATCGGGTGGCCGAGTTTTTCGTACAGGATCGCGCCCAATTGCTTGGGCGAGCCGAGGTTGAATTCCTCACCGGCGATGGCAAATGCCTCACGCTCCAGTTCGACCATCTTCTCGCCCAGCTCGACGCTCTGCACACCGAGCAACTTGGCGTCCACCAGCGCGCCCTGGCGCTCGATACGCGCCAGCACCGGCACCAGTGGCATCTCGATATCGGTCAGCACGCTGACCAGGCTGGGGATCGCCGTGAGTTTTTCGAACAAGGTCTGATGCAGGCGCAGGGTGACGTCGGCATCTTCAGCCGCGTAAGGCCCGGCCTGTTCGAGGGCGATCTGGTCAAAGGTCAGCTGTTTAGCGCCTTTACCGGCAATATCCTGAAAGCTCACGGTGGTGTGACCCAGGTATTTCTGAGCCAGGCTGTCCATGTCATGCCGCGTGGCCGTGGAGTCGAGGACGTAGGATTCGAGCATGGTGTCGTAGGCAATGCCCTGCACCGTGATGCCACAACTCTGATCACCACCGATGGCGCAGTTGGCCAGGATATTCATGTCGAACTTGGCGTGCTGGCCGACCTTGAGCTTGCTCGGGTCTTCGAGGATCGGCTTGAGCGCGCGCAGGACCGTGTCGCGGTCCAATTGCTCCGGCACACCCATGTAGGAATGGGTCAGCGGGATGTAGGCCGCTTCATAGGGCTGAACCGCGAACGACAACCCAACCAATTGCGCCTGCTGCGCATCGATGCCGGTGGTCTCGGTGTCGAAGGCGAACAGCTTGGCGTCGCCGAGCTTCTTCATCCACACATCGAAACGCGCCTGATCGAGGATGGTTTCGTACTTGAGCTCGGTATTCACGACCGGCGCATTGTCGATGACCGGGGCAGCCACCTCCAGCCCGGTGCGCTTGGCGTCGCGCTGCACTTCGTCAAACCAGCTTTTGAACTCCAGGAGGGTATACAGCTCCAGGAGTTTTTCACGATCCGGCTCGATCAGGTGCAGATCGTCCAGGCCAACATCGAGCGGTACGTCGATCTTGATCGTCGCCAACTGATAGGAAAGGAACGCCATCTCCTTATGCTCTTGCAACTTGGCCGGCAGCGTCTTGGCCCCACGGATAGGCAGGGTCGGCACAATATCCAACTGCTCATAAAGCTCTTTCAGGCCGCCATTGACGCCCACCAGCAAGCCGGAAGCGGTCTTCGGACCAATGCCAGGAACGCCTGGGATGTTGTCGGACGAATCGCCCATCAACGCCAGATAGTCGATGATCTGCTCCGGAGCGACGCCAAATTTCTCCTTTACGCCCTCCACGTCCATGGCGCTACCGGTCATGGTGTTGACCAAGGTAATGTGCCCGTCGACCAACTGTGCCATGTCCTTGTCACCGGTAGAGATCACCACCGGGCGGTCAGCCGCTGCGCTGCTGCGGGCCAGGGTGCCGATCACGTCATCGGCCTCGACGCCTTCGACGCACAACAGCGGGAAGCCCAGCGCGATCACGCTCTGGTGCAGGGGCTCGATCTGCAGGCGCATGTCGTCGGGCATGCTTGGGCGGTTGGCCTTGTATTCGGCGTACATGTCGTCGCGAAAGGTCCCACCCTTGGCGTCGAACACTACCGCGAACGGGCTCTCCGGGTACTGCTTGCGCAGGCTCTTGAGCATGTTCAACACGCCCTTGACCGCACCGGTCGGCAGGCCTTTTGAGGTGGTCAGCGGCGGCAGCGCGTGGAAGGCGCGGTACAGATAAGAAGAACCGTCCACCAGGACGAGGGGGGCTTGGCTCATGAGCAGGATCAACCTTTTCGGCGGGTCAGGCGCTAGAATAGCCGGACCACAGACAACAAAGGGACAAGGTTATCATGCGCACATTCAATCGCCTGCTGTTGACCGGCTTGTTTGCACTCGCTCCGATGGCTGCCATGGCGGCAGACAGTGCGCCTTCGGGCGATCCGGAAGTTACCATTCGCACGGAAGGCGACAGGACCATTCAGGAATACCGCCAAAACGGCTTCCTGTACGCCATCAAGGTGACCAAGAAAGGCTTTCCGCCGTATTTCCTGGTGCGCGCGGACGGAACCGATGCAAACTTCATCCGCTCTGACCAGCCGGATATGCTGATCCCGTCATGGAAGATCTTCGAATGGAAATGATTTCTTAACTTTAATTGGCGCCACACACCGCGGCGCCCGTACTGGCAGTTTTAACCATGTCTGTGTTCACCCCCCTGGCTCGGCCCGAGCTGGAAACCTTTCTTGCCCCTTACGGGCTCGGCCGCCTGCTTGATTTCCAGGGGATTGCCGCGGGTAGCGAAAACACCAATTTCTTCATCAGCCTGGAACAGGGCGAGTTCGTCCTGACCCTGGTTGAACGCGGCCCGGTGCAGGAAATGCCGTTCTTCATCGAACTGCTCGACGTGCTCCACGACGCTGATTTGCCGGTGCCTTACGCCCTGCGCACCACCGACGGCGTGGCCCTGCGCGAATTAGCCGGCAAACCGGCGCTGCTGCAACCGCGCCTGGCCGGCAAGCACATCAAGCACGCCAACGCCCAGCACTGCGCCCAGGTCGGCGACCTGCTTGGCCACCTGCACCTGGCAACCCAGGGCGACAAGGTGCTGGAGCGCAAGACCGATCGCGGGCTGGACTGGATGCTCAGCGAAGGCGCGCAGTTGATTTCGCACCTGGACGCAGCGCCGCAACGCCTGCTGCAGGACGCGCTGGATGAGATCGAGGCCCACAAGGCGCAGATCCTCGCCCTGCCGCGCGCGAATATTCACGCCGACCTGTTTCGCGACAATGCGATGTTCGAAGGCACGCACCTGACGGGCTTGATCGACTTCTACAACGCCTGCTCGGGCCCGATGCTGTACGACGTAGCGATCGCCCTGAATGACTGGTGCTCGGATGCCGACGGCGTGCTCGACGGCCAGCGCGCCCGAGCGCTGCTCGGCGCTTACGCCGGGTTGCGGCCGTTTACCGCAAAGGAAGCCGAGTTGTGGCCGACGATGTTGCGCGTGGCGTGCGTGCGGTTCTGGTTGTCACGCCTGATCGCGGCGGAGTCGTTTGCCGGGCAGGATGTGTTGATTCATGACCCGGCGGAGTTTGAGCATCGGCTGGCGCAGCGCCAGCAGGTCGCGATCCAGTTGCCGTTCGCGCTCTAAAATGTGCGAGGGAGCTTGCTCCCGATTACGGCGTACCAGTCGCCACATGCCGTGACTGACACCCCACATCGGCAGCAAGCCCCCTCGCACAGACGTTATGCCTGGTCTTTCAGAGCGACTCCAGGCACCCCGCCAAGTCATTGCCCAGCTTGTCCAGCACCTGCTCGTAACCCTGGGCGGTCGCCGGGGTGTAGCCACCCAGCGCATCCAGCTCCGCCAATTTCACCGGCAAACCGGCGACCAGCGTTTCTGCCAGGCGCGGACGCAGCGGCGGTTCACTGAACACACACGTCTTGCCGACTTCCTGCAAGCGCGTGCGCATCGCCGCCACATGCTGGGCGCCGGGCTGCACTTCGGCGGCCACGCTGAACACACCGGCGTGCTTGAGGCCGTAGGCGTCTTCGAAGTAATCAAAGGCTTCGTGAAACACAAAGTAGGGTTTGTCCTGGATGCCGGCCATCCGCGCTTTCAGGCGTGC
The DNA here is from genome assembly GCF_023072625.1 of Pseudomonas emilianonis. NCBI lineage: Bacteria > Pseudomonadati > Pseudomonadota > Gammaproteobacteria > Pseudomonadales > Pseudomonadaceae > Pseudomonas > Pseudomonas emilianonis. The sequence continues at coordinate 12,047 of NZ_JAKNRV010000061.1, read as the reverse complement.
GTCCAATGCATCCAGTCGGCCCAGGAACGCCTTCACGTTGTGCTGGTAACGCTCGGCATTGGCCGGGTCTGCAGCGCTGAGGTCAGCGCCCATGCGTGTGGCAATCACCCGGGCGTTGAGCGTCGACAACCACAAATGCGCATCCAGACTGCCTGGGCGATGATCGTGGTCATGTTCGTCGGCATCTTCAGCGTGCGAATGGCTATCTTCGGCGAAACGGCGAAGTTTCATGCCCGGAAGATCCTGCACGGCCACCGTCGGCAGGGTGCGCCCCTTGAGGACGCGCGGCAGGAAGCCTTCCATGTCCGGTCCGATCCAATACAACAGATCCACCGACTGCACACGCCGCACGTCGGATGGGCGCAACGCATAGTTATGCGGCGAGGCACCCGGCGGCAACAACACCTCTGGAACCGCCACCCCGTCCTGCACAGCGGCGGCAATCAACTGCAGCGGCTTGATGCTGGTCAGCACCTTGACCTGCGCCTGAGCGGCACCCGCGATGAACAAACTGGCAACAAATACGACAAAAACGGGAAAAAGTCGGGACACGATGACCACTCAATGGCGTAGGAACGGGTAACATAATAACGTCTCTATCAAATATCTGTCGCCGCTCATGCCTATAACACCGCTCGCCAGCCGTCCCCACGACCACTCTCACTGCGTGCATACCGCGCTGTCGGAGGCCGACACCCTGTGCGCACGGCAGGGTCTGCGCCTGACCGCCCTGCGCCGGCGCGTGCTGGAACTGGTCTGGCAGAGCCACAAACCGCTGGGCGCCTACGACATCCTCGGCGTGCTCAGCGAACAGGACGGTCGCCGCGCCGCACCGCCTACCGTGTACCGCGCGCTGGATTTCCTGTTGGACAACGGCCTGGTCCACCGCATCGCTTCGCTCAATGCCTTCGTCGGCTGCAACCACCCGGAACACGCGCACCAGGGTCAGTTCCTGATCTGCCGCACGTGCCACGCCGCCATCGAGCTTGAGCAAAAAAGCATCAGCGACGCCATCATCCAGAGCGCCGCCGACGTCGGCTTCAAGGTTGAAGGGCAAACCGTCGAAGTCGTCGGGCTCTGCGCCGGTTGCCAGGGGGCTTGATGAGCAACGCGTTAATCCGCCTGGAACAGGTCGGGGTCACGTTCGCCGGGCAAAACGTGCTGGATAACATCCAGTTGAGCGTCGAACCGGGGCAGATCGTCACCCTGATCGGCCCCAATGGCGCCGGCAAGACCACCCTGGTGCGCGCCGTGCTCGGCTTGCTCAAGCCCGACACCGGCAGTGTGTGGCGCAAGCCCAAACTGCGTGTCGGCTATATGCCGCAAAAACTCTTCGTGGACCCGACGCTGCCCTTGTCTGTGCTGCGCTTCCTGCGCCTGGTGCCAGGCGTGGACCGCACCCGCGCGCAAGCCGCGCTCAAGGAAGTCGGCGCCGAACAGGTCATCGACAGCCCGGTGCAAAGCATCTCCGGCGGTGAAATGCAGCGTGTGTTGCTGGCCCGCGCCCTGTTGCGCGAACCGGAATTGCTGGTGCTCGACGAACCGGTGCAGGGTGTCGACGTCGCCGGCCAGGCCGAGCTGTACAGCCTGATCACCCGCCTGCGTGACCGCCTTGGCTGCGGCGTGCTGATGGTCTCCCACGACCTGCACTTGGTGATGAGCACCACCGATCAGGTGGTGTGCCTCAACCGCCACGTGTGCTGCTCCGGCCACCCGGAGCAAGTCAGCGGCGACCCGGCGTTCGTCGAGCTGTTCGGCAAGAACGCGCAGAGCCTGGCGATTTATCACCACCATCACGACCACGCCCATGACCTGCATGGCGCCGTGGTCGACGATCCCGCTACGCCCCACACTCACGTTCATGGAGATAGCTGCAAGCATGGCTGATTTTCTGCTCTACGCCCTGCTGGCAGGCTTGGCTCTGGCGCTGGTGGCGGGCCCGCTGGGCTCGTTCGTGGTCTGGCGGCGCATGGCCTATTTCGGCGACACCTTGTCCCACGCCGCACTGCTGGGCGTGGCCCTGGGCTTCCTGCTGGATGTGAGCCCGGCCATCGCCGTGACGGTCGGCTGCCTGCTGCTGGCGGTGCTGCTGGTGACCCTGCAACAGCGCCAACCGCTGGCCTCCGACACGCTGCTGGGCATCCTGGCGCCCAGCACCCTGTCCCTGGGCCTGGTGGTACTGAGCTTTATGCACGAAGTGCGCATCGACCTGATGGCCTACCTGTTCGGTGACCTGCTGGCGATCAGCCCCACTGACCTTGCGTGGATTCTCGGCGGCAGCGCCGCCGTGCTGGTGCTGCTGGTGACGCTGTGGCGCCCGCTGCTGGCGATCACCGTGCATGAAGAACTGGCTACGGTGGAAGGCTTGCCCGTGCCCGCCCTGCGCATGACCTTGATGTTGTTGATCGCCGTGGTGATCGCTGTCGCGATGAAGATTGTCGGCGTATTGTTGATCACGTCACTGCTGATCATTCCCGCAGCCGCCGCCCAGCGCCACGCCCGTTCGCCGGAGCAGATGGCGATCGGCGCCAGCGTGCTGGGGATGCTGGCCGTGTGTGGGGGCCTGGCGCTGTCCTGGTTCAAGGACACTCCGGCAGGGCCGTCGATTGTGGTCACGGCCGCCGCCCTCTTTCTGCTGAGTTTTGTCCTGCCCCGTCGAGGGGTGTAGACTTGCTCGCTTTTTGCGCAAATAGAGAGTCGCAGGAATGAAGCCGTTCACCTCCCGTTATCTGCTCCTTGCCGCATTTTCCCTGCTGCTGGGCGCCTGTCAAAGTACACCGCCCGCCGCCCCCGAGGCCCCGGACGCACGCGCTGTCGCCATCGCACAGCTGGAGCAAAACCTGGCCAGCAGCGAGCTGGCCACCGCCGAAGACCAACTGGCCGCTCTACAGGCCCAGTCGCCCAACGATCCGGCACTGGAGGCTTACCAACGCCAATTGGCCGAGGCCTATCTGCAACGCAGTCAGGTCGTGTTGCAAAAAGGTGATGTCAACGCCGCCGCCACCGCTCTCAGCCGTGCCCGTGCATTGATGCCCAAGGCCCCGGCGCTGACCGGTGGCGTGAACAGCGCCATCACCCATGCGCGCAAAGCCGAGCTGGACAAAGCCGAAGCCGCGCTCAAGGCCGCCGAAGCCCAGCCCGTCGCCAAGGTCATCGACCCGGCCGCACAGAGCACCACGGTGGCGCTGAACCTCACTGACATTGAAAAACTGCGCCATCAACTGGATGCCATCGCCACCGACGTGGTGAATTACCAGTGCGATGTGAGCATCCAGGCACCGCGCACCCAGGATTACCCATGGCTGGCGACCTTGCTGAGCAAACGGGTGAAGCGCATTGATGCGGGGTACGACCTGAAGATTCACCGGCAGATTCTGAAGAATATTCCGGCGCAGGTTGTGCTGATTCCGCGCAAGGCGGAATAAAGCCATCGGGGGCAAGCCCCCTCCCACACTTTGAATGTATTCACCGTTCAAAATGTGGGAGGGGGCTTGCCCCCGATGGCGGTCTAACCAACAGCAGATGACTTAAGCCGGAATCGCCTTGGCCTTCGGCTCACGCTCCCAGACCCGATGCCGGGCAATCGCTTCAAAGAACACCTTGAACGCCTTGGCATCCGATCCCACGACCAACCCCGCATCCGCTTCGAGCTTCAGCAGATCCAGCAATGGCTTCGCGTCACTGGCTACGGCAATCGCCTTCAAGTGCTTGTAGGCCTCCAGCAGGTAGTGCAACGCCACGCCATCCCCACTCAATGCCGTGATCGACGCCTTACCGCCAGGTACGAACACCGCATCGAACGCAATCGACGGCAAGCCCTCCATCGAGGCATCCACCGGCAGACTCTTGCCATCAAGCGTGGTGACCGGCGCCGAGGTCGGCCCCAGCAACTTGGCATGTGCGCCCTCGGCCTCCAGCGCCTTCCTCAACGCGGCAATCGCCACGCCATCCACACCGTTCGCCGCCAGAATCGCCACTTTGCGCGTTTTGATATCGCCGGACAGTAAATTCGCCTGGCTCAGCGCGGGAGAGCGCTCCGGCTGGGTTTTGCGCTCCGGCACCGTGCCCTTGGTCGGCACCGGCAGCCCGAGGTTTTGCGCCACGCGCTTGGCCAGTTCCAGGTCAATGTTGGCGAGGATCTCGTTGACCTGACGCGCACGAATGTACTCACGCTCCACCTTGCCCAGTTCAAAACTGTAGGCCGCGATGATGTGTTCTTGCTCGTGCAAGCTCATGCTGCGGAAAAACAGGCGTGCCTGGGAAAAGTGATCGCCGAACGACTCACTGCGCTGGCGAATCTTGTGGGCGTCGACGCGCTCCGGATAGGACTCAAACCCGCCATCCTGCGCCGCTGGCGGGGTTTCCTTCGGCCAGCCGCCATCAATCGAGTTCGGCTCGTAAGACGCGCGCCCTTTATCGAGGGTGCTGCGGTGCATGGCATCGCGCTGGTTGTTATGCAGCGGTGTCACTGGCTGGTTGATCGGCAACTGATGAAAGTTCGGGCCACCCAGCCGGCTGATCTGCGTGTCGGTGTAGGAAAACAAACGGCCTTGCAGCAACGGGTCATTGGAGAAGTCGATCCCAGGCACGATATGCCCCGGGCAGAACGCGACCTGCTCGACTTCAGCGAAGAAGTTATCCGGGTTGCGGTTCAGCACCATCTTGCCCAATGGGGTAATCGGCACCAACTCCTCGGGAATCAGCTTGGTGGGGTCGAGGATATCGAAGTCGAACGCGTGTTCCTTCGCTTCAGGAATCACCTGCACACCCAATTCCCATTCGGGGTAATCGCCGCCTTCAATCGACTCCCACAGGTCGCGACGGTGATAGTCGGCATCTTTACCTGCGAGCTTTTGCGCTTCGTCCCACACCAGCGAGCAGGTGCCGACCGTAGGGCGCCAGTGAAATTTGACGAAGTTGGACTGCCCCTCGGCATTCACCAGGCGAAACGTATGCACGCCGAAGCCCTGCATGCTGCGCAGGCTTTTCGGAATGGCCCGGTCAGACATGGCCCAAATCACCATGTGCGCCGATTCCGGCTGCAGCGAAACAAAATCCCAGAACGTATCGTGGGCCGAGCCGCCGGTAGGCGTTTCGTTGTGCGGCTCAGGTTTTACCGCATGCACGAAGTCGGGAAACTTGATCGCGTCCTGAATGAAAAATACCGGCATGTTGTTGCCCACCAGGTCGAAGTTGCCTTCATCGGTGAAGAACTTAACCGCAAAACCGCGCACATCACGCACTGTATCGCCCGAACCACGCGGGCCCTGCACGGTGGAAAAACGCACGAATACCGGGGTTTTATGCCCTGGGTTGCGTAGGAAACCGGCCTTGGTCAGCGCTGAATGGTTCTCATAGGTCTGGAAATAGCCGTGGGCGCCCGTACCACGCGCATGCACGATGCGCTCCGGGATACGTTCATGGTCAAAGTGCGTGATTTTTTCACGCATGATGAAGTCTTCCAGCAGCGAGGGGCCACGGGCACCGACTTTCAAGGTGTTCTGGTTGTCGGAAATTTTCACGCCTTGGTTGGTACGCAGGGCCTGGCCGGTCGCGTCGGAACGGAACGCTTCCAGGGCCTGCAGCTTAGCGTTGGTGTTGCCACGGTCCAGGGTATCGGTGCCCGCAAGTTCACTCTTCGGCGGGGTGGCTGGCTTCTTGGTACTCATCAGACAAAACTCCTTATTCAAAGTGGCCAGAGCGGTCCCCGGCTCGTTTGAGCAAACCCCAGGCACGGCACCTGGGAAATCGAGTTGCTTAAGTAGTGACTGACACGAATTTGCACCGTTCCTTTTTTATGACCTTTGATCGCGTTATTGCCAAATCGCTGGTTGAAAGCGAAATAAATGCTAAGAAACGCTATACGGACAGGCTAAAATGCGCGCCCGGCTAACCGCTGATCCCTTTTCCATGCGCCCCACAAGGTTCGCTACGTGATCGAGTTTCATAACGTCCATAAAACCTACCGCGTCGCCGGTAAGGAAATCCCCGCGCTGCACCCCACCAGCCTGCGCGTCGAGAACGGCCAGGTGTTTGGTCTGATTGGCCACTCCGGCGCGGGAAAAAGTACCCTTCTGCGCCTGATCAATCGCCTCGAGCAACCCAGCGGCGGCCAGATCAACGTCGATGGCGAAGAAGTCACGGCCCTGGATGCCAACGGCCTGCGCCGTTTCCGCCAACAGGTCGGGATGATTTTCCAGCACTTCAACCTGCTGGCCTCCAAGACCGTCGCCGACAACGTGGCACTGCCGCTGACACTGGCCGGCGAATTGTCGCGCAAGGCCATCGACCAGCGCGTCGCCGAACTGCTGGCGCGCGTCGGTCTGTCGGACCACGCCAAGAAGTACCCGGCGCAGTTGTCCGGCGGCCAGAAGCAGCGCGTCGGCATTGCCCGCGCCCTGGCGACCAAGCCGAAAATCCTGCTGTGCGACGAAGCCACCAGCGCCCTCGACCCGCAGACCACTGCCTCGGTACTGCAACTGCTGGCCGAGATCAACCGCGAGTTGAAACTCACCATCGTGCTGATCACCCACGAAATGGACGTGATCCGCCGCGTATGCGACCAGGTGGCAGTGATGGACGCGGGTGTGATCGTCGAGCATGGCTCGGTGGCCGATGTGTTCCTGCACCCCAAGCACCCGACCACCAAGCGCTTTGTCCAGGAAGCCGATCAGGTCGACGAAAGCGAGCAGCGCGATGACTTCGCCCACGTACCGGGCCGTATCGTGCGCCTGACGTTCCAGGGCGAAGCGACCTACGCGCCGTTACTGGGCACCGTCGCCCGTGAAACGGGGGTGGACTACAGCATCCTCGCCGGGCGTATCGACCGCATCAAAGACACCCCCTACGGGCAACTGACCCTCGCCGTCACCGGCGGCGACATGGAAGCAGCCTTTGCCCGCTTCACCGCCGCCGACGTCCACATGGAGGTGCTGCGCTAATGGAAGTGCTGTTGAGTTTCTTCGCCAATATCGACTGGTCCGAAATCTGGCTCGCCACCGGCGATACCATGACCATGCTGTTCGGTTCGCTGTTCTTCACCGTGCTGCTCGGCTTGCCATTGGGCGTGCTGCTGTTTCTGTGCAGCCCGCGCCAGTTGTTCGAGCAAAAAGGCCTGTACGCGTTGCTGTCGCTGATCGTGAACATCCTGCGCTCGCTGCCGTTCATCATCCTGTTGATCGTGATGATCCCGTTCACCGTGCTGATCACCGGCACCTCGCTGGGTGTGGCCGGGGCGATTCCGCCGCTGGTCGTGGGGGCTACGCCGTTCTTTGCGCGCCTGGTGGAAACCGCGCTGCGCGAAGTGGACCGCGGCATCATCGAAGCCACCCAGTCCATGGGCGCCAGCACGCGCCAGATCATCACCCATGCGTTATTGCCTGAGGCCCGCCCCGGCATTTTCGCGGCGATTACGGTGACGGCTATTACACTGGTGTCCTACACGGCCATGGCCGGTGTCGTCGGTGCCGGTGGCCTGGGTGACCTGGCGATCCGTTTCGGCTACCAGCGCTTCCAGACCGATGTGATGGTGGTCACCGTGGTGATGCTGTTGATCCTGGTGCAAATTCTGCAAACCGTCGGCGACAAGCTGGTGGTGCATTTTTCTCGAAAATAACGGCTATTGCCGGCCACACGCCGATAGATACCCGAACAAGGAGCTTGTTGAATGAAAAAACTACTGGTTGCTTTCGCCGCCGTTGCCGCGTTTTCCGCCCACGCCGCCGAGACCCTTACCGTCGCCGCGTCGCCGGTACCCCACGCGGAAATTCTGGAGTTCGTTAAACCTGTGCTCGCCAAAGAAGGCGTGGACTTGCAGGTCAAAGTCTTCACCGACTACGTACAGCCCAACGTACAAGTGGCTGAAAAGCGCCTGGACGCCAACTTCTTCCAGCACCAGCCGTACCTGGATGAGTTCAACAAAGCCAAGGGCACGCACCTGGTGAGCGTCGGCGCGGTCCACCTGGAACCCCTGGGCGCTTACTCCAGCAAGTACAAGACCCTGGCCGACCTGCCTGAAGGCGCCAACGTCGTGATCCCGAACGACGCCACCAACGGCGGCCGTGCGCTGTTGCTGCTGGCCAAGCACGACCTGATCACCCTGAAGGACCCGACCAACATCCTGTCGACCATCAAGGACATCACCGCCAACCCGAAAAAACTCAAGTTCCGCGAACTGGAAGCCGCCACCTTGCCGCGCGTGCTGACTCAGGTCGACCTGGCGCTGATCAACACCAACTACGCGCTGGAAGCCAAGCTGGACCCGTCCAAGGACGCCCTGGTCATCGAAGGCAGCGACTCGCCTTACGTGAACATCCTGGTGACCCGCGAAGACAACAAAGATTCGGACGCCGTGAAGAAGCTGGTTGCAGCCCTGCACACGCCTGAAGTGAAGAAGTTCATCGAAGAGAAGTACAAAGGCGCGATCAAGCCGGCGTTCTGATCCGACTCGATCTCCAACACACCGCAGATCAAACAATGTAGGAGGGGGATTGCCCCCTCCCATCTGTGTTTTGTGTTGCCTGTTACTTACGCTGCAACAGCCCCGGCAACTGCACCACCAGCTTCTGGTTGTTCAACGGCGCACGAATGAAACCACGCTGCGTACCGTCCGGGCCAATCAGCGCAAGGTTGCCACTGTGGTCGACCGTGTAGTTCGGTTTGGTCGTGTCCGCCGGAATGAACGGGATGCTTACCGCGTTCGACACCTTCTGCACATCGTCCACATTCGCACCGGTCAGGCCTTGGAATTGCGGGTCGAAATAGCCCAGGTACTGCTTGAGCTGAGTCGGCGTGTCGCGGTTCGGGTCGACGCTGACCAGGATCACCTGCAACTTATCCATAGCCTCTTTGGGCAACTCGCTCTTGATCTGACGCAGTTGGGCGAGGGTGGTGGGGCAGATGTCCGGGCAAAAGGTGTAGCCGAAGAACAGCAGGCTCCACTTGCCTTTCAACTCATTGACCAGCACTGGCTGGCCGTCCTGGTTGGTCATGGTCACCGGCGGCAATTGGCGGCTTTGCGGCAGCAGGATGATGCCGGCATCGATCAAGGCGGTCGGGTCGCCCTGGCCCTTGCCCGAGAGCACTTTATTGACGGTCAGGCCCATGATCAACGCGACAATGGCCACCAGAATGAAGACAGTTTTTTGAGTTCGAGTCATAGGTTCAACAGTAAGTAGTGGTCTACGAGCAGGGCGATAAACAGCAGGAACAAGTACCAGATAGAGTACTTGAAGGTGTTGATCGCCGCGTGCGGCTGAGCGCCACGGTACAGCACCCAGGCCCATTGCAGAAAGCGCCCGCCCAGCAGCAGCGCACATCCAAGGTAGAGCGGGCCGCTCATATGGATGACGTAGGGCATCAGGCTCACCGCCAGCAGGGCGCAGGTGTAGAGCAGGATATGCACCTTGGTGTAGTGCTCGCCATGGGTGACCGGCAGCATCGGAATATCGGCCTTGGCGTATTCCTCCTTGCGGTGAATGGCCAGGGCCCAGAAGTGCGGCGGGGTCCAGGCGAAGATGATCAGCACCAGCAACAGCGGCTCGGCGCTGACATGCCCGGTAACCGCAACCCAGCCCAACAGCGGCGGTGCCGCGCCGGCCAGGCCACCGATGACGATGTTCTGCGGCGTCGCACGCTTGAGAAAGCCGGTGTAAATCACCGCATAGCCGAGCAACGAGGCCAGCGTTAGCCAGGCCGCCAGCGGGTTGGTGAACGCCAGCAGCAGCGCCAACCCTGCAACAGCCAGAAACAATGCAAAGGCCAGCGCAGCCACAGGCGACACACGCCCTTGCGCGATCGGCCGCTTTTGCGTGCGCGCCATCAGCGTATCGATGCGCCGATCCACGACGTGGTTGACCACCGCCGCGCCACCGGCACACAGGGCGATCCCCAGGTTGCCGAAAATCAGCACCATCCACGGCACCCCGGCGCGGGTGGCGAGGAACATGCCCACCAGCGAGGTGATGAGCATCAGCACCACCACTTTCGGCTTGGTCAGCTCCAGATAATCACGCCAGATCGCCTGGCCGTGACGCGCGCCGATCAAGGTCGCCATGGCATCTCTCCTTTAAGGGTGATGAGGCCCGATACGTGTTTACGCGGGCTGAAGCGCCAGCCGAACGGCAACTGGCGGCGCACCCGGACCAGGCTGGTGCGGGCGTGGTAATTGACCAGTACCAGGGTCAGCAACAAGGCTGCGCCACCGGCGTTGTGACCGACCGCAACCGGCAATGGCAGATGGAAATACACGTTGCTCAAGCCCAGGCAGATTTGTGCCGCCAGGGCGATCAGCAGCAAGCCTGCGAGTCGGGTCATGCCCACGGCGCGCAGTTGCCAGGCCAGGCCCAGTAACACCAGGGTGACCAGCAGCGCGCCGACGCGGTGGGCCAGGTGGATGGCCGTGCGCGCATCGCTGTCGAGCTGGCCGCCGAGGTAATTGGGGCCGATGTGCTGGGTCAGGTGAAAGCCATTGGCAAAGTCCGCCGCAGGCCACCACTGGCCATGACAGGTGGGCAAATCGATACAGGCCACCGCCGCGTAGTTGGAACTCACCCAGCCGCCCAGCGCAATCTGCCCGATCACCAGCACCAAACCCGCCGTCGCCCAATATTGCAGGCGCTTGGGCACGATCAACGCAGGCAGTACGCCGGACAGGCGCAGCGTCAGCAGAAACAACAGGCTCAAGGTCGCAAAGCCGCCCAACAGATGCCCCGTCACCACTTGCGGCCAGAGCTTGAGCGTTACCGTCCACATGCCGAACGCCGCCTGGGCCAACACCACCGCCAACAGGAACAGCGGCAACTTCACCGGCTGGCCAGGATCACGCCGATGACGCCAGGAGCGCGCCGCCAACAACACGATCAGCAGGCCCAGGGTGCCGGCAAAGTAACGATGGACCATCTCGCTCCAACCCTTGTCGGCCTCCACCGGCGTGTCCGGAAAATGCAGCTCGGCATGGGCCAGTTGGGCTTCGCTTTGCGGCACGCTGATAAAGCCGTAGCACCCTGGCCAATCCGGACAACCCAGGCCGGCGTGAGTCAGACGCGTGTAGGCGCCGAGCAACACGACGATCAGCGCCAGCAAGGTGGCAAACAGCGCGAGGCGAAATCCAGGTTTGGCCATGACGATGCCCTTATCCGATGTTCGACAGTTTCAGCAGTTGGCGCAGGTCGTTGAGCAAGTCCTTGCCCTTGACCGTCGTGTCGTAGCGCAGCACCAGGTTGCCGTGGGGGTCGACGATCCACAGTTGCGCCTCGCCCGGTGCGGCGGCGGCTTTGCTGAAGGTCGTCAGGTCCAGCGGGTAGCGTTGCAATTGCGGGTATTCGGCCTTGAGCTTGACGTCGTAATCGGCGCCGACCGGCAGCGCGCTGGCCAGGGCGTGACTGGCGCGGGAGGCATCGCGCCCGAGGCCGATCTGCAGTTGCCGCGCCAGGTACACCAATTGCCGGCAATCGTCGGCGCAGGCGCTGGGCGCAGTGACCAGCAACTGCCAGCGCTGTTCGTCGGCCTGCACACCGATGTCGGCGCGGGTCTGGCCGTTGCCGATCAGTTCACCGTGGTAACTGCGACTGTCCGGCACCCAGAACTGCAGCTTGTACATAAAGGTGGCGAGCGCCATCGGGCCGATCACCATCAGCAGGATCAGGATCAGTTGCCAGCGGCCCTTGCGCCGGTCGGGCGTCGCTGGCGCATCAGACATGTTGAGTGGATTCATGGCCGCTCCCATGGTGCTTCTCCTTTGCGTTGTGCCATCCGAGGTAGAGGTAAAGGCTCAGCAGCGCCAGCGCCATGGCGAACCATTGCACCGCATAGGCCAGGTGTTTTTCCGGGCCCATGGCGACGATGGGCCAGGTGGTTTCATACGTACCGGGGCCGGCTTCGGCGCGCAGCTCGTAGACAAAACCGCTGCGGCCCAACTCGGCCCACAACGCGGCGGGATGCAGCGCGGTGAGCAGGCGCGGCCATTGTGCGGTCGCAGGGTCAGCATGCAGCTGGAAGGTTTCGCCGGGCGCGACGTACACCCAGGCGTCAAGATTCACCGGCTGCTC
>NZ_JAKNRV010000619.1:0-1721 GCF_023072625.1 Pseudomonas emilianonis | reverse complement strand
CGGCAACCAGCCGTCGCTGCGCCCATCGGTGGCGGCGCCGACGCGCACCCACGGGCTGCCGTCGACGTCCTTGCGCTGATACACGTAGAGCACGGAAAACGCCGGCAGGGCTTTGCCTGGTGTGCTGCCGGCATCGCTGGAGAGTTTCGCGCCGGGCTTGCTGAGCACGCGCTGGAACAGGGTTTTCTTGCCCGCCATCAGCAAGGGTCGTTGACCACCGTCCATTTCGGCAACCGCCACGGGTGGCATCACCTTGGGCACGACCGCAGCTGGTGGCTTGGCAGGCTGATCACTGCCGCTCAACCACCAGTAACTGGCGCCACCAATCGCCAACGCAACCGCCACCGCCACGGCGGCCAACGCCAACACCGGCCCACGGCGCTGCTCGGACACCGTGTGGTGTGGGGTTGGCGGCACCACCGGCTGACGCACGGGTTGTGGCTGGGGTTTATCGGTGGGAATGTCGATGGTGACGGGCGTCATGCCCGCCAGGTCAAAACTCAGCGGAATCGGCAACGGCCGCACCAGCGTGGCGTCCGGCGACTCTGTCGGCAGTTGATCCAGCGCCAGCAGCAACGCCGCCGCATCCGGAAAACGCTCCGCCGGGTCCTTGGCCAACAGCTTGCGCAGCACCTCTTGATAACGCCCGTGATGCAGCGGCAGCTCCGGCAGCGGCTCGGTCAGGTGGGCCAGCGCCGTGGAGAGCGCATCGGTGCCGTTATAAGGCAGCTTGCCGACGAGGATCTCGTAGAGCACCACGCCCAGCGCATACAGGTCCGCACGGCCATCAATTTCCTGGCCCCGCGCCTGCTCCGGGCTCATGTAGCTCGGCGTGCCCACGGCGAAACCGGCCTGGGTGAACTGGGTGCGGTCGTCCAGGGATTTGGCGATGCCGAAGTCCGACAGCACGGCGGTGCCATCGGCGCGGAACAGAATGTTCGCCGGCTTGACGTCACGGTGGACCAGCCCTCGGGCATGGGCGTAACCCAGGGCCGAAGCGATCTGGCGGATCAGCGTGAGGCCTTGCTCCGGCGTGAGGCCCGCAGCGATGCGCTCCTTGAGCGTGCCGTTGGGCAGGTATTCCATGGCCATGTAATACAGCTCACCGACATTGCCGATGTCATGGATGGTCACCGTGTGCGGGTGCGACAGCCGCGCCAGGGTCTTGCCCTCGCGCAGGAAGCGTTCGCAGAAACTCGGGTCCGCCGCCAGCGCTGCAGCCATCACCTTTAACGCGACCTTGCGCTCCAGCGAGCGCTGGGTCGCCAGGTACACGCTGGCCATGGCGCCTTCGCCGATCTCGCCTTCGATGTCGTAGCCCGGGATCACGATGTTCATGCCGATACCTTCACGACGATGGCGGTGATGTTGTCCGGTGCGCCTCGGTTAAGCCCCAGGTGGACCAGGCTGCGCACGATTTCATCCGGTGCGTCATGGTTGAGCACTTCACGGATCTCATGATCTTCGACGGTCTTGTTCAGGCCATCGCTGCACAGCAGGTAGCTGTCGCCGGGGGCGATCAGCAGGTCGACCACCGCCAGTTCCAGTTGGGCTTCCACGCCGATGGCACGGGTGACGATGTTGGCGCGCGGATGCACAAACGCCAGGAACGGACTGCTGACGGTTTTCAGGCTGAGCAGGATCGGCACCGTACACACGGTGCCCAGCGCGCCGAACCACAGCATCGAATTACGCCGACCAATCTTGTCGGCCAGCATGCC
>NZ_JAKNRV010000618.1:0-1726 GCF_023072625.1 Pseudomonas emilianonis | reverse complement strand
GGCGCGCCCCGAATTGATCGGCAGCGACAACGGCGCCGCCGAGCGTCGTGAACGGCTGCGCGGCGACTTGGTGCAAGGCATCAACAAGCGCCTGGCGCAGTTGACCGCCAGCGGCTTGGGAGTGGGCATCGAAGTCACCCGCGTCGATGTGCAATCGAGCCTGCCGAGCCCGGCGGTGAATGCCTTCAACGCGGTGCTCACCGCCAGTCAGCAAGCCGACAAAGCCGTGGCGAATGCGCGTACCGACGCGGAAAAACTCACCCAGACCGCCAACCAGCAGGCTGACCGCCTGGTGCAAGTCGCCCACGCCCAGGCCAGTGAACGCCTGGCCAATGCCCAGGCGCAAACCGCTACTGTCGCCAGCCTGGCCCAGGTCAAAGACCCCGGCTTGCTGTTGCGCCTGTACCGCGAACGCTTGCCGAAGATTCTCGGCCAGGCCGGCTCCGTGACCACGGTCGATCCAGCCCGTGTGCCGCATAACGGCGTGGCCGTGGTGCGGATCTGGCAGGCCAACATCGGCAAGACCATCATCGCCCACGTACCGATCACCGACGGTGCGGTGCAGGAAACCGGCGACTTCGAACTGGACGGCGTGACCTTCCCGGCTGCCGAAGTGCAGTTGGAGTTCATGGACCCGGCAGCGGAAGAAGAGGGCGGTGGTGGTTCGATGTTCCCCACCGGCAACCTGATCGACGACCTGGAGGTGCCGGGTATCGGCACCTTCAAGGCCACGCTGATCAACGCCGGCATCCCGACGATCTTCATCAACGCCGAAGACCTGGGTTACACCGGTACCGAGCTGCAAGGCGCGATCAACGGTGACCCCAAGGCCCTGGCGATGTTCGAGACCGTGCGGGCCCATGGCGCGTTGCGCATGGGTCTGATCAAGCACCTGGACGAAGCCGCCCAGCGCCAGCACACGCCGAAGGTGGCGTTCGTGGCTAAGCCTGCGGACTATGTGGCTTCCAGCGGCAAGGCGATCAAGGCCGGCGATATCGACCTGCTGGTGCGTGCCTTGTCCATGGGCAAGTTGCACCACGCGATGATGGGCACCGCAGCGGTGGCGATCGGCACGGCTGCAGCAATTTCCGGGACCTTGGTCAACCTCGCGGCGGGCGGCGTGGAGCGCAATGCGGTGCGCTTCGGGCATCCGTCCGGCACTTTGCGTGTCGGCGCCGAAGCCACCCAGGTGAACGGCGAATGGGTGGTGAAGAAGGCCATCATGAGCCGCAGTGCGCGGGTGTTGATGGAAGGCTTCGTGCGCGTCCCAGGCGACGCGTTCTAAAACCCAACACCAATCCAATGTGGGAGGGGGCTTGCCCCCTCCCACAAGGAATCTCTATTCCAAGGCAGGCATCCAAGATCTGCTTCCAGTAACCGTGAGCCCGAGGACTGACCCCCACCCACTTTGGAGAACAGCCATGAGCGCCAACGTCGATCAGAACAACCGTCCCGACTACGACCAGGTCCTGCAGGACATCGCTGACTACGTCCTCAACTACCGGATCGACTCGCCGGACGCGCTGGACACCGCCCGCAACTGCCTGATGGACACCCTCGGTTGCGGCCTGCTGGCGCTGCGGTTCCCGGAATGCACCAAGCACCTATTCCCCCGACATCGCAGTGCCGACGAACAAACGCGTCTTCGGCGCCCGCGACCTCTTCTCCCTGTGGTTCTCCCTCGGCATCGGCCTGATGGTCCTGCAAACCGGCGCGCTGCTCGCGC
>NZ_JAKNRV010000617.1:0-1735 GCF_023072625.1 Pseudomonas emilianonis | reverse complement strand
GCCGCCAGGGCCTTGCCGCCCCCTCCGACCTCACTGACCAGGCGCTGATCGCGGCCGGCTGGCAGCAGGTGGTCGCGCAATTCGATGCCGGCGTGACCCGCCAGCACCGTCACTGACCGAGAAGACCGAGTGCCCATGTCTATTTCATCGCCCCTTGTACGCCTGCTGCTGGTCAGCCTGATCAGCCTGCTGCTCGCCCCGCTGGCGAATGCCGAGACGGCAAAGCGCCTACGGATCGGCATCACCCTGCACCCTTATTACAGCTACGTCGCCAACATCGTCGGCGACAAGGCCGAGGTGGTGCC
This sequence comes from Pseudomonas emilianonis, assembly GCF_023072625.1. Taxonomy (NCBI): domain Bacteria; kingdom Pseudomonadati; phylum Pseudomonadota; class Gammaproteobacteria; order Pseudomonadales; family Pseudomonadaceae; genus Pseudomonas; species Pseudomonas emilianonis. Next base: position 1,430 of record NZ_JAKNRV010000617.1, on the reverse strand, counting down.
GCTGATTCCGGCCGGCTTCAACCCCCACGCCTACGAGCCACGCGCCGACGACATCAAGCGCATCGGCACCCTGGATGTGATCGTACTCAACGGGGTCGGCCACGACGATTTCGCCGACCGCATGATCGCCACCAGCGAGCGCCCGGACATCCCGGTGATAGAAGCCAACGCCAACGTGCCGCTGCTGGCCGCCACCGGCAACGCCGCACGCGGCGCCGGCAAGGTGGTCAACCCGCACACCTTCCTGTCGATCAGCGCATCGATTGCCCAGGTCAACAACATCGCCCGCGAGCTGGGCAAGCTCGACCCGGACAACGCCAAGGCCTACACCCAGAACGCCCGCGCCTACGGCAAGCGCTTGCGCAAGATGCGCGCCGATGCCCTGGCCCAGTTGACCCGCGCGCCCAACCCGGACCTGCGCGTCGCCACCGTACACGCGGCCTATGACTACCTGCTGCGCGAGTTCGGCCTGGAAGTCACCGCCGTGGTCGAACCGGCCCACGGCATCGAACCCAGCCCGAGCCAGTTGAAGAAAACCATCGATGAGTTGCGCGCCCTGGATGTGAAAGTGATCTTCTCGGAGATGGATTTCCCATCCACCTACGTCGAGACCATCCAGCGTGAATCCGGGGTCAAGCTGTACCCGCTGTCGCATATTTCCTACGGTGAATACAGCGCTGAAAAGTACGAAGTGGAAATGACCGGCAACCTCAACACCGTGGTACGCGCAATTCAGGAGTCGGGGGCATGACGGCCGCGCAACGCTTGAACGTGGTCAGCGTCGGCCCGACGATTGACTTCGACACGGTGTCGCTGACCCTGGGCCGCACCGTGATCCTCGATGACGTGAGCTTCCAGGTGCAGCCGGGCAGCATCCATGCATTGGTGGGCCCGAATGGCGGCGGGAAAAGCTCGCTGATCAAAACGCTGCTGGGGCAAACGCCGCACCAGGGGCAACTGCGCCTGGTGTGGCCGACCACGCCTGGCACCATCGGTTATGTGCCCCAGGCGCTGGAGTTTGACCGCGGTTTACCGATGACCGTGGATGACTTCATGGCGGCCATGTGTCAGCGGCGCCCGGCGTTTCTCGGGCTGTCCAGGCATTACGCCGGCGCCATCGGCGAGGCCCTGGAGCGGGTCGGCCTGCAGGACAAACGCAAACGCCGCATGGGCGCGTTGTCGGGCGGTGAACGCCAACGCGTGCTGCTCGCCCAGGGGCTGATCCCGGCCCCGCAATTGCTGGTGCTGGATGAGCCGATGTCGGCCCTCGATGAAGCCGGTATCCAGGTGTTCGAACGGCTGCTCAATGACTGGCGCCGCGCCGGGATCACCGTGCTGTGGATCGAGCATGACCTGGAAGCCGTGGGCCGCCTGGCCGACCGCGTCACCATGGAAAAAGGCGAAGTGGAAGTCGGCGTGGTCTGGGATTT
>NZ_JAKNRV010000616.1:0-1795 GCF_023072625.1 Pseudomonas emilianonis | reverse complement strand
CGGAAGGCCTGCCCCAACCGGGCGACAGCCACCTCCAGGCCCGGCAACAGCGCAGGTTCGATGGACTGCGCCCGAGCGTGATCGAGGGCGCCCAGCGCCAGGTCGATACGGCTGTCGAGCGCCCCGGCCAGGTCCACGTTGACCACCTCGACAAACTCCTCCACGGCGAAATTGGTTTCGCCCTGCTCGGGGCTTTCGCGGCTCAGGAAGTAACGCACGGCGTCACTGGTCGCCGGGGTCTTTTCGACGATATCGGCGGCCCACACCACATGCAGTCGGCTGGTGGAAAACTTCGCACCTTGCAGGTTGTAGAAGTAATTGGTCAGCACGTAATCAAACGACTGGTGATCCTGCAGCGCATCCATCACCGCGACACTGCCGGCCAACAGCAGCACCGCGTTGTCGATGCCAAAACTGACCAGCGTCGTCACCTCGCTGCTGCGCAACATCGCATGGCCGTGCTCGGGGGCGTTCTCCTGAGACCGATCGGCGCAGGTCAGCGCATATTCCCAGCCGGACTCGAACAGAACGCGCGGGTTGCCAAAGCGATCCGGGCTCCAGGCGACGCCCCATTCGCCCGGTGCAGTCAGCCGCACCAGGCCGTTTTCCCGTTCGAGGAAGCGCGCAATCACCTCGATGATCGACGCCGGTGCACCGGAAGCGGCCAAGCGCTGTAGCAACTGCTCGGGGTGGGCGACGCTCAGAAACAGGCTTTCGACCTCCACCCAGTGCAACGGGCTATCGCCCATGCGCGGTTGCGGGTCAAGCATGGCTTGCGGGCGAAACAGTGCGCCGCAGGCTTCGCAAAAGTAGCCGCCTGCCCCCGCCCGGCAATACGGGCATTGCCCCAGCAGCCAGGCCCCCGCCATATAGCGCCGAGTGTCCGGGCAATACAGCACGCGTTCGACCACGCTTTGCGTCACCCCGAGCGCCACCAGGCGCTCCACCGTGCGCTGGGCATTGCGCGCATGCTGCTGCGCATACGGGCCTTGCACCAGGTCGAGGAAGTCATCGACCTCGACATCCAGCGCGCGCAGGTCATGGGCGATTTGCGCGTGGTAGTCGCGCACCACGGCTTCGGGCGCACGTTGCTCTTGCAGCGCCTTCCACAACACATAGGAGTCGAAGCCATCGACTGCCGAGACCACGTCGACACGATGGCCCTGGCTGCGCAGGTAGCGCCCCAGCATGTCCATGCGCAAGTACGGTCCGGCGATATGCCCCAGGTGCAGCCGGCCGTTCGGGGTCGGCGGGATGGGCATCAGGAAGAAGGTTTGCGCGGCGATAGCGGTCATCTTTTCAATCCATCGAAACAGTAGAAAGGGTGGGTTTGGCGGTAGCGGGCGCATCGGGCCAATGGGCGACCATCAATTCAAGGGCTTCGCGGGCAATGCCCGGCGCCAGGCGGAAACCGGCGCCGCTGCCAGCGCCGGCAAACACCAGATTCTGCGAGGCGTCGACGCTCACCTGCGACTCACCGTCGGGGCTGTAGCTGTCGCAGAACACCCGGCCGCCACGACAGCGTGGCACCAACTCGGGCAGGTAGTGCGCCAGCGTGCGCGTGGCCACTTGCATATCGTGGCGGTTGATTTCCAGTGCATGCTTGCGCGGCGCTACGTCCCATTCATCGCACCGAAAGCTGAACAGCCACTGGTTACGTGCCGCCAACGGCATCAGGTACGCGTCGGCTTGCGGCAGAAACAGCGCCGCCGCGTTGGCCGGCGGCACACCGTCGATATGCAAGGCCACCACCTTCTTCACGCGCAGCCCATGGCGCGCGGCAAGCGCGCCGAAC
>NZ_JAKNRV010000615.1:0-1804 GCF_023072625.1 Pseudomonas emilianonis | reverse complement strand
CGTCCGAACAACAAGCCACGGCGGCTGATGGCCGGGCGTTCGGGTGGGCGTTCGGGCGCGTCCCGCAACAACGCCAGCACCTGTTCGGCGGTTTGCCGGGCCGCGTCCTGATCGGCGAATTCAAACATCGGTGAAAACAGCGAGCAGCTCTCGTAACCACCGATGTCCTCGCCCTCTGCGCCAATAAAGCTCAGGCACTGGCCGCCAAATTGATGCTCCCCTGACGCCCCCTGGGCCAGGATTGTGCCGGTGTTCTCCGGCAGCCAGATCAGGTTCATGAACCAAGGCGTGATCAGAATGCCGAGCACCCCGGTTGCCGCGTTTTCCCCGGCGATTTGCGCGCTAAAGCCCACCGCCTCGACCACCAGTTGTTGATTGAGAAACGGCAACCCGCGCATGCGTGTGTCGGCGATGCCCTGGAAATGCGTGCACAGGGTTCGTGCCTGTTGCGCCGGGCAGTCTTGCCACTCAGACAGGTTCATCGATCACCATGAACTGCTCCGCATCGCCATCGCAGTTCGGGCAACGCCAATGGTCCGGCAACGCGGAGAACGGCGTGCCGGGCTCGATCTGCCAGACCGGGTCACCTTCGCGCGGGTCATACACCCACCAGCAAATTTTGCATTCCAGGCGGGTGGCATCGCTGATCCGGGCGTTGTCGCCGCCGTAGCTGCCTTCGAAGCTGGTTTTTTCGTTCATCTTGACCTCACTGCCCTTCGAACCACTGGATAACGTCTTCGAAGCGCTCCAGCGAGTCGGCCAGGTCTTCGGGGGCGGCGCAGATCACTTCCGGCAGGTCGGTGATTTCGATGGTGTCGAGGATTTGCGCATCCTGCGAGTTGAAGTACGTGATGCGCCAGCAGTTCTGGATCCGGGTGGCGCTGATCAGGCAATTGCCATAGCCACGGGCCAATGCGCGCACAGGGCCGGCGGGCAAATAGGTGTCGAGGAAGGCGATGTCTTGTTCGGACAACGGCAGTAAGGTCAGGTTGATGACATGCACCTGATCGCCGGGTTGCCAGTGTTGGCTGCGGTCTTGTACCTCGGTCAGGATCGCCGGGGCGTTCATGACGCCGAGCGGCAACGGGGACGACAAGTCGAAATCCGCAGGCCGAGCCGCAGCGCGAGCATTGCCGCGCAGTTGCGAGGGCGCGGCGCCCACTTCGACGTGATCGTAGCCCTGGCCGTAGATGCGCCATACGCCGGCGAAGATCGATTCCTGGATACGCAACGACGGCTGCGCGGCAATGATCGCGCTGACTTCGCCTTCGCCCAGCAATTGGTCGAGCAGCTTGCGGTCGCCGATTTCCAGGCCGCTGAGGTCGACGCTTTGCGTGGGCAGGCCGTTGTTGCAGTCTCGCAGGCATTGCAGCAACTGTTGCAATGCTTGCCGGGCGCCGGGCAGCGCCTCCAGCTCTTCAGGTTCGGGCAGCACCGGAATGCTATGGGTATACATGCCCTGAGGCATGCTGATGTATTCGAGCACGTCCTCATCGTCAGGTTGCGAGCCAGGGCCGATATCCACCACGGGGATGTAGTTCAGCGGATCGAACTCCACGGCGTGGCTTTGCGCATCGCGGTTATTGGCATCGTGGTTCATTGGCAACCTCCGGGGGCGCTGACCGGGGCACCGGCAAGCAATGGAATGCGCGCATTGCTTTGGCTCACGGCACTGTCCGCCAGGCGCAGGTATTCGTCCCAGTCGAGCATGCCGCTGAAGGTGGTGACGTAACCCGCATCGCGCAGCCAAACCAGCGACGGCCAGCGGCGCACGGCAAAGCGCGCGGCGACGGCGTCTTCATCC
>NZ_JAKNRV010000614.1:0-1805 GCF_023072625.1 Pseudomonas emilianonis | reverse complement strand
CGGTTTCCGAGTAGGGAATGGCCTCAAACGTCACTTCGTAACTGGCGTCGCGAGCGGCGCGGCTGATCAGTTGGGTGATCACCGCACCGGGGGCGAAAGCCTGTGGCGCGCCGCCAGAGATTTTAAGCACCTGCGCTGGAGCAAGGGTTGCGCTGCTGCTGACGCCGCTGAGTCGCGTTTGGCCGTTGAGGTAACGCTCGTGACGCAGCCGGGCATAGAAGTAGCCACTTTCGCTTTGCAGGTCTTCGTCATGGGCATAGCGGTCGCCCATGACGGTGTAGGGTTCGGCGTAGTGATAAGCCTCGCCATAGGTGCCGCTGGCGCCGCGAGTTTGGTCGATGTCACCGTTCAGGTGAGCGTTGGCCACGCGGTGATGGTAGGTGCGGATATTGACGTGCTGTTCCACCACGTGGTGGCTCGATTGCAGGGCCCACGCGCCGTCCTGGCCACTGCTGCTGAGCCCGGATTGCGGGAGGTAGGCCAACGCCACGTCAAACTGGTAGTGACGCTGGTCATCGTGAAATTCCACCACGTCGATATTCAGGCGTTCGTCGCTGGTGAAGCGGTACCAGATGCCGACGTCGGCCAGCAGGCGCGAGATGAAGGCCAGATCGCTCTCGCCATACTGCATAACCTGTTCGCGTTTGGGGTATTCCCGCACCAGGCTGAAAAGGAAGTCCTGGCCTTCAAAATCGTGGCGGCTGCGCAGGATGCTTTCGACGATCTGCGGTACCGATTGATGCTGGTAGATGCGAAATTGTCGGCCTTGGCCGAGTAGAGCCAGGTGCGGTTGCAGGGTGATTTCGTAGCGGGCTTCATCAGCGGAGCCGGACAGGCGTTTGAAACCGGTGACTACGCCGTGCAGGGTACGCAGCGGTTTGATCTCGGGCGCGCTGAAGCCCAAGGCCGGTGGTTTTTGCGGTGGGGCGTGCAGGCTGAAACGGGCGGCCTGGCCGAGCAGGGTTTCGGCGCCGAGGTCACGTTCGGTGCTGGTGAACTCTATGCGATAGGTGAAGGGTTGGCTCAGGTATTCCTGGCCCTCAAAGGCCAACACGTCGAAACGGGTTTCGACGTTGCGCACGTTCAGGGTGTGCCGGCCGTGGTCGAAAAAAACGCTCGGTAGTACGCTGGAAGTCATTCCCTTTACTCCTGGACGCGAGAGCCCAGAGAGTAAAGATTTGTTATCGCTGAATAATGTCGGAAAATTCGACTTTACAAGAGCGACACTTCCCGATTGGGTTTTAGAGCCTAAAAACTATCGATATGTCGATAGTCCAAATAGAGGCGCTGAGCCAGCTCTCGTGCCCTCCCCAACCGAATCGGCCCACGCTCGATATCGATCAGTAAGCCCGTGCAATCCAGCGCTGGCAACGCGACAATCTCCTTGAGCCGCCCATCGGTCATTACCAGCAACCGCTGCTGCTCGGTGGGGTAGCGTTTTCTGCGCGCCGCCAGCCATTGTGCCGCCTCGCTCAGCGCGGCCAACAGCGGCGTACCGCCACCCGCGCCGAGCTGATCCAGCCAACCCATCAGGCTCTTCGCGGCTTTCAGGCCCTGCACCTGCCACTTCGGCGACTGTCCGCTCGCCGTCAGCAATGCCATGCGCGCCCGCTGCCGGTAGGCGTCATCCAACAGTTGGGCCAATAACCCTTTGGCATCGGTCAACGCACGATGCCGTCGGGTGGACGCCGAGGCGTCGACAATCACCAACCATAACTCTTGGGCCGAGCGGCTGCGCAGGTGCAAGCGCAGATCCTCACGACACTGCGGCCGCCCCCCGAGCAAGGTGCCCGGCCAGTTGATCG
>NZ_JAKNRV010000613.1:0-1809 GCF_023072625.1 Pseudomonas emilianonis | reverse complement strand
TGGGCCTCGAATTCCTGCCGTTCCTCAACAATCCGATTGTCGCCGTGGCGCCGCCCGACCACCCCTTGAGCCTGCAAGGACCGCTGCGCCTGAAAGACCTGGAGCCTTACACGCTGCTGCTGCGCGACACCTCGCTGCTGAGCGTGGAACCCGGTCTCGGTCCCGAGCGTTATCGCCTGCTCAACAGCGTGCGCAGCTACGCCCTGGCGCAACTGCGCGACCCGCTGCAGGTGGCGCAGTTGCAGCAAGGGTATGGGCATTATCTGGGCGCGTTTTCAGGCCGGCCGTTTGTCTTGCAACTCGTCGAGCAGGCGGCGCACGCCGATTAGGTCCTGGGTGGCGAACCCTTCGGTGAATCGCGTGTAGACCGCGTTCAGCAGCTCGTGGGCCGCTTGCCGGCGGTCTTGGCGCTGCCACAGCCGCGCCAGTGCGGTCGCACTGCGTAACTCCCAGGCCAGGGCACCTTGCTGGTGCGCCAGACCCAACGCGTCGAGCAGCAGTGCTTCTGCCGCCTGGGGATCGTCGATGTGCTCGGCGCGCACCCGCAGAATCTCCGCAGTACACCAGCCGGCCGCGCCGTTTCTGGCGCGTTCGAACATCGCCGCGTCCACCGCAGTCGCGTTGAAGGTCACCAGGGTGTCTGCGACCAGGCCGAGCCCCTGCAGGTCTTCGTCTGGCGCCGTACCGGCGTAGTGTCGGGCCCAGGTGTGAAACAGCTGCACCGAGTGTTTTTGCGCTTGTTGCATCAACAGGTCCAGCAGTGAGCGCGCCGAGGTCGCGTCGCCGTTGTAGCGGGCAATGACCACCCCGGCCAGGGCCAGGGTGTAGCAGATCGAGGTGCCGTGGTTGATCTGCAGCGCCAGTTCCAGGGCCTGGTTCGCGGTGCGCCAGGCGCGCTCCGGGAAGCCCCGCAGCCACAGGATGCGGGCGAGGATCGTCAGTGAGGCCACGCTCTGGTCGTACTGCACGCCGAAGCCATGGGTGAACCGGTTCAGATGGCCGCTGTGGGCCATGCGCTGGATCACCTGTTCGGCATTGTGCTGGGCCATTGCCTGGTCACCTGCAAAGTGCTGGGCCAGTACCCGCAGGCGTTGGGCGCTGAGGTCGAGCAAGGGGGCGGCCTGGGGGCCGAGTTGATCGAAGTGCAGGCTTTGCGCAAGCGCCTGGCGATAGTTGCCGCAACACAGGTTGACCGCCATGTGGCCTGACACCGCACGCAACTGGCCGCTCAGGTCATTGTTCGCTTCGGCCAGGCGCCGCGCGCAGGCAAAGGCGTCAATGGTCTGCGGCGTACCGCCCTGGGTGTGATACGAAAAACTGCCCAGCGCCAGTTGCAACGCCATGTGCAGGTGCGGGTTCGGCGCCGGCGATTGCGCCAGCCGCGCGAGCGCCTTGCCCACGTACAGCCCGTGCTCCCTCAGCAGTGACAGCTCCTGCCACAACGGCATCGCGCTGACCGTCAGGCGAATCCCCAACAGGTGCGCGCCCTGGTCGCCCAGGCCCCAATCCAGTGCGGTGCGGATGTCTTCGCGCAGGGGCGCATAGCGGTCGATCCAGGGCTGGGTCGCGGTCTGTTCCCAATCGTCCCGTGCCTGTTCCATCAAGGCCAGGCAGCGTGCGGCGTGGCGCTCGCGGGTGGTGTCGAGTTCAGCGGCCACGCTGAGCTTTTCCAGGGCGTAGGTGCGGGTGATGTCGAGCAGGCGGTAGACCATCTCGTCATCGCCGGGCTCGACATTGAGCAAGGACTTGGCCACCAGTTGGGTGATCGAACCCAGCACCTCGGCCGGCGCGATCTGCTCCCCGGCGATC
>NZ_JAKNRV010000612.1:0-1810 GCF_023072625.1 Pseudomonas emilianonis | reverse complement strand
ATCCCGGCCAGCGCGGCCTGGGCCCGTGCCGTGTCGATTTTGGCCGCTTCCGCCGGGGTGACCGGCGTGGTCGGTACTTGCGGCGTCGGCAGGGTTTTCTCCGGCACGGCGTCGGGCGGCACGATCACTTCCGATTCCGGCAGCAGCGTGTAGAAGTCGTACTTCGGCTTCACCGGCGCGGTCGGGCTTGGGGCGGTCTTGTTGGCTTCGGCTATTTTCGAGGCTTTTTGCTGCTCCTGTTTGACCCGTTTGACGTCATCGCCCTGGCCTGGGTCCAGCTTCATCAAAAATACGATAAACGCGCCGACCGTGAGGCCGATGGCCATCCACAGCCAGCCCGGAATAGGCTGCTTCGCCGGTGCCTGGTAGCGGCTGGCGCCGCGCTTGGGTGCAGGTTTTTTCTTGGCAGCCAACTTACATACGCTCCAGAGTTTCCAGGCCCAACAGTTCCAGGCCTTGCTTGAGGGTCCGTCCAGCCAGTGCGGCGAGGCGCAGGCGACTCTGCTTGTGGGCTTCGTCGTCGGCGGTGAGGATCGGGCAGTTCTCGTAGAAGCTGGAGAACAGCCCGGCGACTTCGTACAGGTAAGTGCAGAGGATATGCGGCGTACCTTTCTCGCCGACGCTGTTCAGCACTTCAGCGAATTGCGCCAGCTTGGCGCCCAGTTCCTGTTCCTGGGGCGCTTCCAGCACGATCTGCCCTTGCACTTCGCTGAAGTCCTTGCCCAGCTTGCGGAACACCCCGGCCACGCGGGTATAGGCGTACAGCAGGTACGGCGCGGTGTTGCCTTCGAAGTTGAGCATCAGCTCGAAGTTGAAGCTGTAGTCGCTGGTGCGGTGCTTGGACAGGTCGGCGTATTTCACCGCGCCAATGCCCACCACGCGAGCGATGTTGCGCAGGTCGGCGTCCGCCAGCTCCGGGTTCTTTTCCTTCACCAGGTTGTAGGCACGTTCCTGGGCTTCGTTCAGCAGGTCGATCAGCTTCACGGTGCCGCCGTCACGGGTCTTGAACGGGCGGCCGTCGGCGCCGTTCATGGTGCCGAACCCCATGTGTTCCATGTGCATCGGGTGCGTGACGAAACCGGCGCGGCGCGCCACTTCGAACACCTGCTGGAAGTGCAAGGCCTGGCGCTGGTCGACGAAATACAACGCACGGTCGGCCTTGAGTACACCGCTGCGGTAGCGCACGGCGGCCAGGTCGGTGGTGGCGTAGAGGTAGCCACCATCGGCCTTGACGATGATCACCGGCAGCGGCTCGCCCTCGGCGGTCTTGAATTCTTCGAGGAACACGCACTGCGCGCCGTTACTTTCCACCAGCAGGCCTTTGGCCTTGAGGTCGTTGACCACGTTGATCAGGTCGTCGTTGTAGGCGCTTTCGCCCATGACGTCGGCCATGGTCAGCTTGACGTTGAGCAGTTCGTAGATTTTCTGGCAGTGGGCCAGCGAGATCTCGCGAAAGCGCGACCACAGCGCCAGGCATTCCTTGTCACCGGCCTGCAGCTTGACCACCAGGCCACGGGCGCGGTCGGCGAAGGCTTCGGATTCGTCGAAACGCTTCTTCGCGGCGCGGTAGAAGTTTTCCAGGTCCGACAGCTCGTTGCTGGTGATCGGGTTTTCCTGCAGGTAGGCCATCAGCATGCCGAACTGGGTGCCCCAGTCGCCCACGTGGTTCTGACGGATCACGGTGTCGCCGAGAAACTCCAGCACCCGCGCCACGCCGTCGCCGATGATGGTCGAGCGCAGGTGGCCGACGTGCATCTCTTTGGCCAGGTTGGGCGCCGACAGGTCGATGGCCACGCGCTCGGCAGGGCCG
>NZ_JAKNRV010000611.1:0-1815 GCF_023072625.1 Pseudomonas emilianonis | reverse complement strand
TCAAATGTGGGAGGGAGCTTGCTCCCGATGGCGGTGGGTCAGTCACCCGATGCAGTGGCTGATACTTGGCAATCGGGAGCAAGCCCCCTCCCACACTGATTGAGGTGTTATCTAAACCAGGATTCGAGCCGAACGCTAACGGCGGGGCAGCGCACGGGACCGAGTTAACCGTCTCGATTCTGGCGCCACCGAAGATCAAATGTGGGAGGGGGCTTGCTCCCGATAGCGGTGGGTCAGTCACCCGATGCAGTGGCTGACAGTTGGCCATCGGGAGCAAGCCCCCTCCCACACTGATTGAGGTGTTATCTGGTCCAGGGTTTAACCCGAATACCCCGCACCCTGCGTCTGACCTTGTGAACGGATCATTTATTCACGAGGTTCAGTCCATGTCCCGTCCTCTGCTTTTCCTGCGTCCTGCTGCCCAGGGCTTTGCGGTTACCTTGCTGGTGGCGCTGGCCGGTTGTGGGCTGTCTTCGTCGCCTGATTTAGCCAAACCGGCTGAGCCCGTCGTCGAGCTGCAAAACACTCCGGTCCAGGGTGCGTTGGTCAAGCGCATGGCGATGCCTGCACCGATGCGGATGCAGGAGTCGGCGAGCCTGGACTACCGCAGCGAGCCCCGCGAGCAATACGCCAACCTGCCGGACAATCCGGTGCATCGGGTCGCCGAAACGCCGGTCTCGACCTTCAGCATCGACGTCGACACCGGCAGCTACGCCAACGTGAGGCGTTTCCTCAACCAAGGTCGTCTGCCGCCCGAGGGCGCTGTGCGACTGGAGGAAATGCTCAACTATTTCCCCTATCACTACGCGTTGCCCACCGACGGCTCGCCCTTTGGCGTGACCACCGAACTGGCGGCCACCCCGTGGAACCCGCGCACCCAACTGCTGCGCATCGGCATCAAGGCGTCCGACCGCGCCGTGGCAGAGTTGGCGCCGGCCAACCTGGTGTTTCTGGTCGATGTGTCCGGCTCCATGGATCGCCGCGAAGGCTTGCCGCTGGTGAAAAGCACCCTGAAATTGCTGGTGGATCAGTTGCGCGAACAGGACCGCGTGTCCCTGGTGGTCTACGCCGGTGAGTCGCGCGTGGTGCTCCCGCCGACCTCCGGGCGCGACAAAGTGAAGCTGCGCAATGCCATCGATCAGCTCAGCGCAGGCGGCGCTACCGCCGGTGCATCAGGCATCGAATTGGCCTACCAGATGGCCCGCGAAGGCTTTATCGAGCAGGGCATCAACCGCATCCTGCTGGCCACCGATGGTGACTTCAATGTCGGCGTCAGCGATTTTGACAGCCTCAAGCAGATGGCCGTCGAACAGCGCAAAAGTGGTGTGTCGCTGACCACCCTCGGCTTCGGTGTGGATAACTACAACGAACACCTGATGGAACAACTGGCCGATGCGGGCGACGGCAACTATGCCTACATCGACACCCTGCGCGAAGCGCGCAAGGTGCTGGTGGACCAACTCAGCTCGACCCTGGCGGTGGTGGCGCGGGACGTGAAAGTGCAGGTGGAATTCAACCCGGCCCAGGTCAGCGAATACCGCTTGCTGGGTTATGAAAACCGCGCATTGAAGCGTGAGGACTTCAATAACGACAAGGTCGACGCGGGAGAGATCGGCGCCGGGCACACGCTGACCGCGCTGTACGAAATTGTACCGAAGGGCGAGCAGGGCTGGTTGGAGCCGCTGCGCTACGCCTCCGCACCTGCGGCGCAGGGCCAATCCGCTGAGCTGGCCATGTTGCGTGTGCGCTATAAGCCGGCGGCCGGTGGTGCGAGCCGTTTGATCGAGCGGCCGGTGGGCAGCCAGTCGGCCAAGG
>NZ_JAKNRV010000610.1:0-1821 GCF_023072625.1 Pseudomonas emilianonis | reverse complement strand
CTCAGTCGCGTTCCAGCACCACGACCCGCTGGCCGGCGCCAATCCCGCTGCCGGGTTGCACCGGGATTTCCCGCACCACGCCGGCAAACGGCGCCAGCAGTGGAATCTCCATTTTCATCGACTCCAGCACCACCAGCACAGCGCCCGCCGCGACGCGCTCACCCGCAGCCACCTGGACCTGCCAGAGATTGCCCGCGATATGGCTGTCGATGCTGTACTCATTAGCCTTCAGCGGCGTGTCCTGCCCCAGCGGCGCTGGCGGTTCCTCGCTGTCGAAGTGCGCCTGGCCGCTGGCGATCCAGCGTTCGCGCTCGGCGTTGAAGGCCTGTTGCTGGTGCGCCCGAAACGCATCGATACCCGCCGCTTCACGCGCCAGAAAATCCTGGTAATCCGCCAGGTTCAACACGCTGTCCTCGATGTTCAGCGCAAAGCGCCCCAGCGGAAAATCCCGACGAATCTGCAGCAACTCTTCGGCACTCACCGGGTAGAAGCGGATCTGGTCGAAAAACCGCAGCAGCCACGGCTTGCCGTCGAAGGCCGCGACTTCCCGGTAGCGGTTCCACATCTGCAACGTGCGCCCCACGAACTGATAACCGCCGGGGCCTTCCATGCCGTACACGCACAAATACGCGCCGCCGATGCCCACCGAGTTCTCGGCGGTCCAGGTGCGGGCCGGGTTGTATTTGGTGGTCACCAGCCGATGACGCGGGTCCAGCGGTGTGGCCACCGGGGCGCCGAGGTAGACGTCGCCCAGGCCCATCACCAGATAGCTCGCCTCGAACACGCTGTGGCGCACCGCGTCGAGGTCGGCCAGGTCGTTGATGCGGCGGATGAATTCCAGGTTGCTCGGGCACCACGGCGCGTCCTTGCGCACGGTGGTCATGTATTTTTCGATGGCCAGTTGGCACGCCGGGTCATCCCAGGACAGCGGCAAGTGGACGATGCGCGAAGGCACTTGCAGGTTGGGCGTGGCGCATACGGCCGTCCATTCGCTGCTGATCAGCGCCAGCAGGTCGGCCAGGGGCAACTGTTCTGGCTGGTAGTGGACTTGCAGCGAGCGGATGCCCGGCGTCAGGTCGATTACGCCATGCAGTGCGCGGGTTTCGAGGGCCTGCATCAGCGCGTGGCCACGAAAACGCAGCACCAGGTCGAGCTCGGGCGCGCCGATTTCCAGCAGCAGGTGGGTATCGCCGGCCAATCGGGCAACCAGACGCGTATCTTCCTGGCCGATATCCAACACCACAGGCGACGCGGGCCAATGTGGGAGCGGGCTTGCTCGCGATGGCATCTCCTCGGTGTCGCTGTGAGACCGCGTCGCCTGCAGTGCGGGCACGCCCGGCGCCCACAGTTGATCCCATTTCAGCGCGAGATCGCGGGCGGTCTTGAGGTCCACCGGTTCGAAGCGCAGCTTGTCGCCGGCCTTGAGTTGGCCGAGTTGCCACAGGTCAGCTTCGATCACCGTCACCGGGCATACGAACCCACCCAGGCTCGGCCCGTCCGGCCCGAGGATCACCGGCATGTCTCCAGTAAAATCTACCGCGCCGATTGCATAGGGGTTGTCGTGGATATTCGACGGATGCAGCCCGGCTTCGCCGCCATCGGTGCGCGCCCACACGGGCTTGGGGCCGATCAACCGCACGCCGGTGCGGCTGGAGTTGAAATGCACTTCCCACTGCGTGGCGAAGAAGGTGTCGATGTACTCCGGCTGGAAGTATTCCGGCGCGCCATGGGGGCCATAAATCACCCGCAGCGTGCGCACCTGCGCCAGCGGTTCAGCGCGCAACAGCTGGCCTGCGTTGACGTCGACCAGCGGCAACAGAT
>NZ_JAKNRV010000060.1:0-21117 GCF_023072625.1 Pseudomonas emilianonis | reverse complement strand
CAATCATCCAGACACGCAGGCGCCCCACCAGCCAGCTCAACGCAATCCCAACCGCCAGACCGCCGATGGCCACCAGTACAAAGGTCAGGCTGGCATCCGCCAGGGAAAACACCCCGGTCAAGGCTGCTGGAGACCTCACTGAGCAGCGGCGACAGGCTCGACAGCGCCGGGCGCAGGTTCAGCGCCACCAGCACCAGGCCCAGCAGCAACAGCCACGGCCGGCTCACCAGCGGGTGGCTGTGCTGGACCCCGTCGTCGTCGGCCTCCGCGTCGATCAGCAGTTGTTCCAACTCGGGCGTGCGTTTGGCTTCAGGGTTCATTGATCAACTGCCGGCAGAGGGATTTGGCGCGCTCCGGGTCTTGCTGCGCGACGGCATCAAGCAGCGCGGTGTGCAGGTCGAACACCGCCTGGCGGCGCGGCGAGAGGTTCAGGGTCTGGCGCAATTGCGCGCCGATGATGCTGGAAAAATACTGGTACAACTCGCTCAACGCCGGGTTGTGCGCCGCGTCCACCAGTTGTTGGTGGAATACCAGATCGGCGCTGATGTAGGCCTCCAGTTCACCGTGATACAGCGAGGCGCTGGTGTCGAGCGCCGCGCGCAGCCGTTGCAGGTCTTGCTCGGTGCGACGCAGGGCAGCCAGGCCGATGGCCTCCACTTCCAGGATCTGCCGCGTCTCCTGCGCCTGCTCCAGGCTGCAATGGGACAACGCGCGCATGGCGCCCAGCGGGTCCGTCATCGACCGCAGGTAACTGCCGTCGCCCTGGCGGATCTCGATCAATCCGGAAAACGCCAGCACACGCATGGCCTCGCGCACGGTATTGCGGCTGATGCCCAATTCCGCCGCCAGCTCAGGCTCGGTGGGCAGGCGCTCACCGATGGCCCATACGCCTCGGGTGATGCGCTGGCGCAGCTGCTCCAGGGCCTGGTCGACCAGGGAGCGTTTGATCAGGGGGGTGATGTCTGTCATGGGCTTTGGGCTTTCGTCCAATCATAGGATGAATTCCCCTACACCATATTAGGACCAGCCTACAAAGGCAACGCACTAGGGTTCTTAGGCAGGAAAAAGGAGCAGTATTTTCGATTGTTAAAATTACCCTTAAAGGGTAATTTCAGCCTTAGGTGTCTTATGGAAAAGTACACACCTCATTACGATTTGGCGGTGATCAAGGCGGATGTCATCCGGTTGGGTAGCAGAGCATTCACCGCAAGCGCGCGGGAGGGGGCTCGACAACTTGAGTTGAACATCGGCCAGATGCGACTCGCGGTCTGCGCCCTTGAGAATCGAATGTTGTACAAGTCAATGACGACCTATTCAGACCACCGTGTGTGGCAGGACGTCTATCTGATCAAGATTTACAGTACGGAGATTTACATCAAAGTGACTTACCGCCCAGGCGGTGGTCCTCCCGTAATCTCCTTCAAGGAGAAAACCTTATGAAAACCCAACAATGCATGAGCTGCGGAACCCATGACGCAATGCAACATTTCGAAGGTCGCAACTTCACGATCAACACACGCGGCATGATCCGGGATATCCCTGATATTGCAGGCTGGGAATGCCAGGTCTGTCACGAGGTCGAATTCGATTCGGACACCGATAGCGCAGAGCGTTATTCCGATGCCAGCGATAAGTTGTTAATGGATGCCAGGACAATCATCGCCGCCGAAATGAAACGAATTCGCCGCAAATTGCATCTGACGCAGAAAGACGCGGTAAGGCTATTGACCGGCCGCGGCCATAACGCGTTTTCCCGCTACGAAAGGGCTGAGATCTTTCCGCCCGCGCCACTGCTCACATTGATGCGTCTACTGGATAAACATCCGCATCTACTGGCCGAAATAGAGGCACTCAATGCCGGCGAAGACCTGAACCGTCTGCTGATCGCAAAAGATGCGCAGCTTGCAACTCAAGCGTCCGCGTAAAAACAGCAGGCAAAAATAAACCCGGCCGGGTGCCGGGTTTATCGCTTCAAGCATCAACCATCGATCAATGCAGAATCTGGCTCAAAAACAACTTGGTCCGGTCATTCTGCGGGTTGTCGAAGAAGTCATTCGGCGCTGCCTGTTCGACGATCTCGCCCTTGTCCATGAAGATCACGCGGTTGGCCACGGTGCGGGCGAAGCCCATTTCGTGGGTCACGCACAACATGGTCATGCCGTCTTCGGCCAGGCCGATCATGGTGTCGAGCACTTCCTTGACCATTTCCGGGTCGAGGGCCGAGGTCGGCTCGTCGAATAGCATGATTTTCGGCTTCATGCACAGCGCCCGAGCGATGGCTACGCGCTGTTGCTGGCCGCCCGAGAGTTGCCCCGGAAACTTGTGGGCCTGCTCCGGAATGCGCACGCGCTCCAGGTAGTGCATGGCGATTTCTTCGGCCTTGCGCTTGGGCATCTTGCGCACCCACATCGGCGCCAGCGTGCAGTTCTGCAGAATGGTCAGGTGCGGGAACAGGTTGAAGTGCTGGAACACCATGCCGACTTCGCGGCGGATCGCTTCGATCTGCTTGAGGTCGTTGGTCAGCTCCACGCCATCGACCACGATGCGGCCCTGCTGGTGTTCTTCCAGGCGGTTGAGGCAGCGGATGGTGGTGGACTTGCCCGAACCCGACGGGCCGCACAGCACGATACGCTCGCCCTGCTTGACGTTGAGGTTGATGTCTTTCAACACGTGGAACTGGCCGTACCACTTATTCACGCCCTGCATCTGGATAATGCCTTCAGGGCTCACAGGCTGTTTGATCGCTTCGCTCATAACAACAACTCCTAACGCTTGTGGCCTGTGTCGAGCTTGTGTTCCAAATGAATGGAATAGCGCGACATACCAAAACAGAAAATCCAGAACACCAAGGCGGCGAACACGTAGCCTTCAGTGGCCATGCCCAACCATTTCGGGTCGGCGGCGGCTTGCTTGACGCTGTTGAGCAGGTCGAACAAACCGATGATGATCACCAGGCTCGTGTCCTTGAACAGCGCAATAAAGGTGTTGACGATGCCAGGGATCACCAGCTTCAGGGCTTGCGGCAGAATCACCAGGCCCATGCTGCGCCAGTAACCCAGGCCCATCGCCGCAGCCGCTTCGTACTGACCTTTGGGAATCGCCTGCAAGCCACCACGCACCACTTCCGCCACGTAGGCCGACTGGAACAGGATCACGCCAATCAATGCCCGCAGCAGCTTGTCGATGCCCATGCCTTCGGGCAGGAACAACGGCAGCATCACCGAGGACATGAACAGCACCGTGATCAACGGCACGCCGCGCCAGAACTCGATGAAGGTCACGCAGACCACACGAATTGCCGGCATGTTCGAACGTCGCCCCAAGGCCAGCACAATCCCCAGCGGCAAGGCGCCGGCGATGCCGACGGTGGCGATGACCAGGGTCAGCATCAGGCCGCCCCATTGGCTGGTGGCCACGTTGGTCAGGCCGAAGATGCCACCGTGCAGCAGGAAGAAGGCAATGATCGGGTACAGCACCAGAAAGCTCAGGCCGTAGATCGCCTTGCGTGAAAAACGCGAGATGAACAACGGCGCCACGCCAACGATCGCCAGCCACACGGTCAGGTCCACACGCCAGCGCAGGTCGCCGGGGTAGTAGCCGTACATGAACTGCCCGAAGCGCTGTTGGATAAACACCCAGCAGGCGCCCTCTTTGGTGCAGTCCGCGCGAGTGGTCCCGACCCAGTTGGCGTCGAGGATGGCCCAGTGCAGGATGGGCGGCACGACCAGGTAGATCAGGTAAAACGCCAACAAGGTCAGCAGGGTGTTGAGCCAGCTGGAAAACAGGTTGGCGCGCATCCATGCCATCGGCCCGAAGACTTTGCTCGGCGGTGGCATATCAGGTTTGAACGTATGCGAACTCATGCTCGTTTCCTCACCGCTCGATCAGCGCAATGCGCTTGTTGTACCAGTTCATCAGCAAGGAAATGCTGATGCTGATCGCCAGGTACACGCTCATGGTGATGGCAATGACTTCGATGGCCTGGCCGGTCTGATTGAGCACCGTGCCGGCAAACAGCGAAACCATTTCCGGGTAACCGATACCAGCGGCCAACGACGAGTTTTTCGCCAGGTTCAGGTATTGGCTGGTCAGCGGCGGAATGATCACCCGCAGGGCTTGCGGGATGATGACCTTGCGCAGCGTCGGCCCGGGGCGCAGGCCCAGGGAGCGCGCGGCTTCGGTCTGGCCGTGGCTGACGGACTTGATGCCTGAGCGCACGATCTCGGCGATAAACGCGGCGGTGTACACGGTCAGTGCCAGGGTCAGCGCCAGCAGTTCAGGGATCAGCACCCAGCCGCCGACGAAGTTGAAGCCTTGCAGCTTGGGCATTTCCCAGTGCAACGGCGCGCCGAAGATCAACGCGCACAACGCCGGGATCAATACCAGCAACGCCAGGCCCACCCAGAACTTGTGGAACGGTACACCGGTGGCTTCAAAGCGCTTGTTGGCCCAGCGGGTCATCAGCACGATCGCCACGATGGCCACGACCACGCTGGCCACGAACGGCCAGAACCCGTCGGCGGCCAGTGCTGCCGGCATGTTCAGGCCACGGCTGCTGACGAAGAACGTATCGCCGAAGTTATGGCTGTTGCGCGGCCCCGGCATGGTCAGGAATACCGCGAAGTACCAGAACAGGATTTGCAGCAGCGGCGGGATGTTGCGGAACACTTCCACGTACACCGTCGCCAGCTTGTTGATCATCCAGTTGGGCGACAAGCGGGCCACGCCGATGATGAAGCCGAGCAGAGTCGCCAGGACCACGCCGATCACGGTCACCAGCAAGGTATTGAGCAGCCCGATCACAAACACCCGGGCATAGCTGTCCGATTCGGTGTAGTCGATCAAGTGCTGCGCGATGCCGAAGCCGGCACTGCGCTCAAGAAAGTCGAAACCCGAGGTAATGCCCCGGTGTTGAAGGTTGGTCTGGGTATTGTTGAAGAGGTACCAGCCCAGCGAGACCACCGCCACAATCGTGATGATCTGGAAGAGCCACGCACGCACTTTGGGATCGCTGAAGCTGAGCTTCTGCTTTGGTGCGCCGATTTTATTTTGCATGAAGTGCCCCGGAAAGAATGGAACAGAACATCACCCGGCGGTTGGCCCACCGGGTGATAGAACCATCAGCGATCAGCGCACAGGGGGTGCGTATTGAATGCCACCGTTGTTCCACAGCGCGTTCAGGCCACGGTCAATTTCCAGCGGCGTGCTTTTACCGAGGTTTTTCTCGAACACTTCGCCGTAGTTACCGACTTGCTTGACGATCTGCACGACCCAGTCTTTCTTCACTTTCAGGTCTTTGCCGTATTCGCCGTCAGCACCCAGCAGGCGTGCGACGTCCGGGTTCTTGGTGGACTTGGCTTCCGCCTCGACGTTCTTCGACGTGATACCGGCTTCTTCAGCGTTGAGCATGGCGTAGCCTACCCAGCGCACGATGGCCAGCCACTCGTCGTCGCCATTACGCACGACCGGACCCAGCGGCTCCTTGGAAATGGTTTCCGGCAGAACCACGTAGTCTTTCGGCGAGGCCAACTTGCTGCGCTGGGCGAACAGTTGGGACTTGTCGGAGGTCAGCACGTCGCAACGCCCGGATTCCAGCGACTTGGCGCTTTCGTCGGAGGTGTCGAAGGTGATCGGGGTGTATTTGAGGTTGTTGCCACGGAAGTAGTCGGAAACGTTCAGTTCAGTGGTGGTACCGGCCTGGATGCAGATGGTTGCACCGTCCAGTTCCTTGGCACTTTTAACGCCCAGCTTGTTGTTTACCAGAAAGCCGATGCCGTCGTAGTAAGTGATGAAGCCAGGGAATTTCAGGCCCATGCCGGCATCGCGGGAGCTGGTCATGGTGGTGTTACGCGACAGGATGTCGACTTCACCGGACTGCAGCGCGGTGAAACGCTCCTTGGCGTTCAACTGGCTGAATTTGACTTTGGTCGCGTCGCCGAAAACGGCAGCGGCTACCGCGCGGCAATAATCAGCGTCGATCCCGAGGATCTTGCCGCTGGCATCCGGTACCGAGAAACCCGGCAAGCCGTCACTCACGCCACATTGCACAAAGCCTTTCTTCTGCACGGCGTCCAGGGTGGCGCCGGCGTGGGCGAAACCACTGACACCCAGTACAGCGGCCGCGGAAACGATGGCCAGGGTGGATTTCAATACCTTCATTCAAACCTCCAGTTGCTCTTGTTGTGTCGGAGCTAGAACCTCAGCGCACCCTTATGAGGCGATATCGACCCGTGTTGGCTTTTATTAGGGTCAAGCGGCATGAGGCGATCGCAGTAATTCCAGTTGCTATCCCATAAACGGCAGGCACTGATAGTGTTACCGTCCGAGGAAAGTTCTGACATCGACCTACACATAGCAAAGCGCGTACCAGAGTGGCTGCTGAGTCGTTTCAGCCCAAGGTCAATGAAAAAAGATTCAACCTTGCGACATTCTCGTAACAGATCAAACTATTGCGCACCGTTCCATCGCACTTAATCGGAGCGCACGCACATTTATGGAGCAGACATGACCGAAGCCTTGATTCTTCAGCCCCGCAACACCGCAGACGCCTGTGTCATCTGGCTGCATGGCCTGGGGGCCGATCGCTACGACTTCAAATCGGTGGCCGAAGCGCTGCAGGAAAACTTGCTGACCACCCGCTTCGTCTTGCCTCAGGCGCCCACCCGTCCGGTGACCATCAACGGCGGCTACGAGATGCCCAGTTGGTACGACATCAAGGCCATGAGCCCGGCCCGCTCCATCAGCCTGGAACAGCTGAAAGACTCGGCCAAAATGGTCACAGAATTGATCAAGCAACAAAAAAGCAGCGGAATAGACGCCTCGCGGATTTTCCTGGCGGGTTTTTCCCAGGGCGGCGCCGTGGTGTTCCACACCGCGTTCCATAAATGGCAAGGCGCCTTGGGTGGCGTGATTGCCCTCTCCACTTACGCGCCCACTTTCGACGACGAACTGGAGTTGTCCGCCAGTCAGCAGCGCATTCCGGTCCTGTGCCTGCATGGCCAGTACGACGATGTGGTACAGAACGCCATGGGGCGCAGCGCTTATGAGCACTTGAAGACCCGTGGTGTCACCGTGACATGGCAGGAATACCCAATGGGTCACGAAGTGTTACCTGAAGAGATCAGCGATATCGGTACGTGGTTGACCGAACGTCTGCGCTGAACGCCCCGGTTTATTTAGCCACATGACAGACGCACTACGCCGCGCCCGATTCTTGCATTACACTGGCCGGCGTATATTCCTTAACCAATTAATGAGATCACCGTGCTCAAAGCACTTAAGAAGATGTTCGGCAAAAGCGAGGCTGAGCCGCTCGCGCCAGTTCCCAGTGCTCCTGTCCCGACAACCGGCAGCCGCCACGAAGGTAAACAGCCTGGCCAGACCGCCGCTGTGGCCGCGCCGAAACCGCTCGAGGTGACACCCGCCGAACCGCCGAAACCGACCGAAGCCGCTGCGGCACCTGCGCCAAAAGCCGCACGGCGTGAACGCGCGCCCAAACCGCCCGTCACACCGTGGAAGCTCGAAGATTTCGTCGTTGAACCCCAGGAAGGCAAAACCCGCTTCCACGATTTCAAGCTCGCACCGGAACTGATGCACGCCATCCAGGACCTGGGCTTCCCCTACTGCACACCGATCCAGGCGCAGGTGCTCGGTTTCACCCTGGCCGGCAAAGACGCCATCGGCCGCGCCCAGACCGGCACCGGCAAGACCGCCGCGTTCCTGATCTCGATCATCACCCAGCTACTGCAAACGCCGCCGCCGAAAGAGCGCTACATGGGCGAGCCACGCGCGCTGATCATCGCCCCGACCCGCGAACTGGTGGTGCAGATCGCCAAGGACGCCGCCGACCTGACCAAGTACACCGGCCTCAACGTCATGACGTTCGTCGGTGGCATGGACTTCGACAAGCAGCTCAAGCACCTCGAAGCCCGCCATTGCGACATCCTGGTCGCCACCCCGGGCCGCCTGCTCGATTTCAACCAGCGCGGCGACGTGCATCTGGACATGGTCGAAGTGATGGTGCTGGACGAAGCCGACCGCATGCTCGACATGGGCTTTATCCCGCAAGTACGCCAGATCATTCGCCAGACCCCGCCGAAAAACGAACGCCAGACCCTGCTGTTCTCCGCGACCTTCACCGAAGACGTGATGAACCTCGCCAAGCAGTGGACCACCGACCCGTCCATCGTCGAAATCGAGGCGCTGAACGTCGCCAGCGAAAACGTCGAGCAACACATCTTTGCCGTGGCCGGCGCCGACAAGTACAAGCTGCTCTACAACCTGATCAACGACAACGGTTGGGAGCGCGTGATGGTGTTCGCCAACCGCAAGGACGAAGTGCGCCGTATCGAAGAACGCCTGGTGCGCGATGGCGTCAACGCCGCGCAACTGTCGGGCGACGTACCGCAGCACAAGCGCATCAAGACCCTCGAAGGCTTTCGCGAAGGCAAGATCCGCGTGCTGGTGGCCACCGACGTGGCCGGGCGCGGGATTCACATCGACGGCATCAGCCACGTGATCAACTTCACCCTGCCGGAAATGCCGGACGACTACGTACACCGCATTGGCCGTACCGGCCGTGCCGGGGCTGCGGGGGTGTCGATCAGTTTTGCCGGGGAAGATGACTCGTATCAGTTGCCGTCGATCGAGACGCTGCTGGGCCGTAAGATCAGTTGCGAGACGCCGTCGACGCACTTGCTCCGTGCTGTAGAACGCAAACGGCCCTAAGCTGAAATGCGGTCAAAAATGTGGGAGGGGGCTTGCCCCCGATAGCGGTGTGTCAGTCAGTTTATGTATCGACTGACCCACTGCTATCGGGGGCAAGCCCCCTCCCACATTTGCATCTATGTTCGGCTGACTATTTCCAGCGATCCGCTGCTGCGTGATCGCTGTCGCGCCCTTCGACCCAGTGCGCGCCCTCAGGGGTATTTTCCTTCTTCCAGAACGGCGCACGGGTCTTCAGGTAGTCCATCACAAACGCACAGGCATCAAACGCAGCCTGACGATGCGCGCTGGCCGCCGCGACGAACACAATCGGCTCGCCCGGTTGCAGCGCGCCGATGCGGTGCAGCACTTCCAGCTTGAGCAGCGGCCAGCGCTGTTCGGCTTCCACGGCGATCTTGGCCAGGGCTTTTTCGGTCATGCCGGGGTAATGTTCAAGGAACATCCCCGCCACATCGTGGCCGTCATTGAAGTCGCGGACATAGCCGACAAAACTCACCACCGCGCCGACGCCGACATTGGCGGCGTGCATCGCATTGACTTCGGCACCGGGGTCAAAGGGCTCGGGCTGCACACGAATGGCCACGCTCAGCCCCCGGTCACGGGTGGGAAAAACGCAACTTCATCACCGGCCTGCAGCGGTTCGTCGAGGCTGCACAGTTCCTGATTACGCGCACACATCAAGCTGGTTTCGTTGAGCACCTCAAAGCCCGGGTCGCCGGCCAATGCCTGGCGCACAGCGTCGACGGTCGCGAAGTCGCCTTCCACCTCCAGCGAATCCAGGCCCACCGCTTCGCTGTAGCGGGCAAAAAACAATACGTTGATGCTCATGCTTGATCCACCTTGAAATGCCCACTTTTACCGCCGAGCTTTTCCAGCAGGCGAATGCTTTCGATGGTCATGCCACGGTCCACGGCCTTGCACATGTCGTAGATCGTCAATGCGGCGACACTGGCGGCCGTCAGCGCTTCCATCTCCACACCGGTCTGGCCGGAGAGTTTGCAGCGCGCCACGATATGCACCGCGTCCACACCCTCGGCGCTGAGTTCGACCTTGACGCCAGTGAGCATCAGCGGGTGGCACAGGGGGATCAGGTCGCTGGTTTTTTTCGCCGCCTGGATTCCGGCAATGCGGGCCACGGCAAACACGTCGCCCTTGGGATGGGCGCCGTCGACAATCATTTTCAGGGTCTCGGGCAGCATGCGCACGCGCGCTTCGGCCACTGCCTCACGGAACGTCACGGACTTGTCGGTGACGTCGACCATATGGGCGCGACCTTGGGAATCGAGATGAGTCAGCACAGGGATACTCCTGATCAGGAGCGTCGATTGTAAACCCAATGCAAAAGAAATGTGGGAGGGAGCAAGCCCCTCCCACACCGACCGCGTTTACAAGTGAGATTCGGCGTATTCGGCCAAAATCGAACGTGGAACCCCTTGCAGCGCGATATGCACGCCGTTCGGGAAGTCTTTGAAGCGTTCCGTCAGGTACGTCAGCCCGGAGCTGGTCGCGGACAGGTAAGGGGTGTCGATCTGCGCCAGGTTGCCCAGGCACACCACTTTGGAACCGGCGCCAGCACGGGTGATGATGGTTTTCATCTGGTGCGGCGTGAGGTTCTGGCATTCATCGATCAAAATCAGGCTCTGCTGGAAGCTGCGACCTCGGATGTAGTTGAGGGATTTGAACTGCAACGGCACTTTGCTGAGGATGTAGTCGACGCTGCCATGGGTGTTTTCGTCATCCATGTGCAAGGCTTCGAGGTTGTCGGTGATCGCCCCCAGCCACGGCTCCATTTTTTCCGCTTCGGTGCCGGGCAGGAAACCGATTTCCTGGTCCAGGCCCTGCACACTGCGGGTGGCGATGATGCGGCGATAGCGCTTGGTCACCATGGTCTGCTCGATGGCGGCAGCCAGGGCAAGAATGGTTTTGCCCGAGCCGGCGGCGCCGGTCAGGTTGACCAGGTGGATGTCCGGGTCGAGCAGCGCATACAGCGCCAGGCTCTGGTAGATATCACGCGGTTTCAGGCCCCAGGCTTCCTGGTGCAACAGGGGTTCCTGATGCAGGTCGAGGATCAGCAGCTTGTCGACCTGGATCTCTTTGATCCAGCCCACAAAACCCTGTTCGTCGATGATGAACTCGTTGACGTGTACCGCCGGCAGGTTGTCGATCAGTTGCACCTGGTGCCAGGTGCGACCGTGGTCCTGACGGGTTTCGACCTTGCTGACGCGATCCCAGAACGAGCCGGTCATGGTGTGATAACCACGGGACAGCATCGATACGTCGTCGACCAGTTGGTCAGTACTGTAGTCCTCGGCAGCGATCCCACACGCTCGTGCCTTGAGGCGCATATTGATGTCTTTGGTCACCAGCACGACGCGCAGGTCCTTGTCACGTGCGTGCAGGTCGATCAATTGGTTGATGATTTTGTTGTCGTTGAGGTTTTCCGGCAGCAGGCTGTTGGGCTCGCTGCGCTTGCTCATCAGAATCGACAGCAAGCCCTTGGGCCCGCTCTTGCCGCGCTGGATCGGCACGCCGACTTCGACGTCCTCGGGTGACGCTTCGCCCAGGGTTTTGTCGATCAGGCGGATCGCCTGGCGGCATTCGGCGGCCACGCTGTGATGCCCGCTTTTGAGTTTGTCGAGTTCCTCCAGCACGATCATCGGGATGGCGACGTGGTGTTCTTCGAAATTAAGCAGCGCGTTCGGATCGTGGATCAGTACGTTGGTATCAAGCACATAAAGGATTGGCTGGTCGGAAGAAGGGTTACGTCCATGATCATCCATACTCGGTCACCTTTGTGGGAGCCAGTCGACGCAATACCACAACAGTGCTGCGCCTCGATTCGACCACCGAATGCACCTGAGGGACGTCAAGTGCATTGCCCACATGAGGAGTCTTGGAAGACGCCACCTGTGTTGCAGGTTTCGGCGATCTGACTTCGTAATACCGCAAAACCCATGACAGGAAAAAGCACTTTGACGTTTTTTTGAAGTTTATTTTTCAGGATGACGAATAGCACTAGCCGAGTGCCAGCCACGCCGTTAAAGTCGGAAGTCCGCCTGCATCGAAATGTCCTACAAAACCACCCCGGAAATGCCGCATCCCCAACGGGAATAGGCACTTCAGCCTTTTCAGCGAAACGCCTCCCGGCAGTCCTGCCAACCCAGCCCGCTTTGCGCCGTCGCCTGCAACAAAATCGGCAATGCCACCCGCGCCTTATCCTGGGTGTCGTGAAATACAATCACCCCTTTGCGCCACAACAACATCAAGGTCAGCACCCGCTGCGCCGACTCATCAGCCTTGAGCTTGCCCGGTTCGTCCTGGGAGTCGATATCCCACAACGCCACCTGCAAACCCTGGGACTGGAAGAAACCCTGGCTGTCCGCACGACGCTGACCGTAGGGTGGACGGAACAGCGGCACGTAGTTCTCCGGCATCAGGTTCTGCGCCAGTGAGGCACTGCGGGTGATGGAGCTTTGCCAGTCGACCCAATGGCTGTGGGAACGGTACTGCCAGCCCTGGGTGCCCACGCACTGGCCTTGGTACAGCGCCTGCACATCGGCAGCGGAACTGCGCTCCACGCGGTTTTGCAGGCTGCTGCCAAGGGCGAAGAACGTGGCGTTCATCTTCTGCTTGCGCAGGTAGTCAGTGAGCCAGTCGGTATTGCCGCTGACCGGGGCCGGGCCGCCGTCGAAGGTCAGCAGGAACAACCGGTCGTTGAATTCATCGCCGTTGCGCTCATGGTCGCCGAAACGCGCGATCTCGCTGCTGATCTGCGGGAACAGCGCGGCTTTGCGCAGCAGCTCGTCCAGGTAACGCTCGTGGAAATTGTGGCTCGGGCCGGCCCAACCTATATAGAAGGAGTTTTCGCTGATCTCGAACTTGCCGGCCTGCTCGCGCAGGTCGTCCATGTTTTCCACCAGGTAGCAGAACGACGCGTCTTCCTCACAACTCTCCTGGGCGAAGGTGTAGCCCTCCAGCAGGCGCTGCCAGAGCTGGCGACGCAGATCGTCGATGGCCGCCAGGTTGATGATCTTCAGGCCCAGGCGCTGTTTGAGCGCCGCTTCATCCAGGGCTTCGCTGGCGATCAGGCTGTGGGCGAACATCAGGATTTCGGCGCGCGAGGCCACGTCGAACAGCGCAGGGCTGCTGAGTTTTTCCGGCCAGACGCCACGATCCAGGCTGGCCACATCCACGGGCGCCGCGTGGGCATTGAGGCATAACAGGCACGCCGACAAAAAAAACGCTATTCGCACACAGGGTCTCCCTCTCCAGAGTCACCGGCCATCATAGCGGATCGCGCCTATCGCCATCATAGGTGGAGTCAAAACGCCCAACACCCTAGAATCCTCGCACGATTACAGGAGCCAACTTCATGCTGATGGTGATTTCCCCCGCCAAGACCCTCGACTTCGAGTCCAGGCCTGCGACCCCGCGTTTTACCCAGCCGCAGTATCTGGACCACTCCCAGGAACTGATCGAGCAACTGCGCCACCTGAGCCCGGCGCAAATCAGCGAATTGATGCATGTATCCGACAAGATCGGCGGCCTCAACGCCGCGCGTTTCGGCAGCTGGAGCCCGGCGTTCACGCCGGCCAATGCCAAGCAGGCGTTGCTGGCATTCAAGGGCGACGTGTACACGGGCCTGAACGCCGAAACCTTTAGCGACGCCGACTTCAGCTACGCCCAGGACCACCTGCGCATGCTCTCGGGCCTGTACGGCCTGCTGCGCCCCCTGGACCTGATGATGCCGTATCGCCTGGAGATGGGCACCAAACTGGCCAACGCCCGTGGCAAGGACCTGTACGCCTTCTGGGGCACCCGGATCAGCGAGTGGCTCAACCAAGCCCTGGCCGAACAAGGCGATGACGTACTGCTCAACCTGGCGTCCAACGAATACTTCTCAGCGGTCAAGCGCACGGCCCTGAACGCAAGGATCGTCAACACCGAGTTCAAGGACCTGAAGAACGGCCAGTACAAGATCATCAGCTTCTACGCGAAAAAGGCCCGGGGCATGATGAGCCGCTTCGTGATCGAAGAGCGCATCAACGATCCGGCCCAGCTCAAGCAGTTCGATGTGCAGGGTTATCGCTTCAATGCGGAGCAGTCCAAGCCCGACAAACTGGTGTTCCTGCGCGATCACGCACCGGAATAAGGCCCTGCTCCGCCCTCATAGACGCTAAAGATCATATGTGGGAGGGGGCTTGCCCCCGATGGGGGTGGGTCAGTCGACACATGTATGACTGACACACCGCCATCGGGGGCAAGCCTCCTCCCACATTTTTGTCTGCATTCCACCCCGAAAATCGTCAATTGTTTGGCGTCAAAAAATACGTTGACACATCCATAACTTTTATTTCACTCGACATTCATCATTTTTTTTCGTAGTGGCACCACTTTTTTAAAATACTAGTGGCACAAAACTATCCCCGCGCACCAACTCCCCGCAACTACTGGTCCAAATAGCAAGTGCTATCAATATAGTACCAGTGCCATCTTTGCCTATATTTCAAGAAATTTCCGGAAACAGGATGAGCGGCCAGGAACTTCGCCCTAAAGCACCGCTCATACCACCGGTAACGTAATTCTCTGTTTCTGTAAGAGATGACTTACATGGCGACCAACGGAAGTAGCGAAGTTGTCACATTTAACTTTGACTCAGGGCTGATATTACCAACCGATTAGTTAAGAGCGGCGACAAGGATGAATTGCCACACACTATAAGGCCAAGGCTGTGCTTACCCCAATGGGTCAGTGATGAAACCCAAGGCATTGATATTTAAAGACCTATTGTCTTTATCAAGGCTCTGCGGCACTGGCGCCAGGCCCTTCTCCCAGGAAGGCCGGCTGCATTTGAGGGCAAGCCCCAATAAAAAGGCCAAGTTGCGCACAACTTGAGTGCAATAGTTAGTCACTCGTTATTCAACATGCCTGCATGCGGTAAGTCGGCGTCTGTTCGCCTAACTTTCGCGGCATCAGTGACGCTTGCAAACATGAACTCCGGCCATTTATTGGCAGATTTAATACCGTCTTCAATGACAAAGAGGTAAATGCGATGCGCATCAGCATATTTGGTTTGGGTTACGTTGGCGCAGTCTGTGCCGGTTGCCTGTCTGCCCGTGGCCATGAAGTGGTCGGCGTAGACATCTCCAAGGAAAAGATCGACCTGATCAACGCCGGTAAATCACCGATCGTTGAGCCGGGTCTGGGCGAGCTGCTGAGCCAGGGTATCGAGACCGGTCGACTGCGCGGCACGACCAACTTCGCAGACGCCATCCGCGATACCGACCTGTCGATGATTTGCGTCGGCACGCCGAGCAAGAAAAACGGCGACCTGGAACTCAACTACATCGAATCGGTATGCCGCGAGATCGGTTTTGTCCTGCGTGACAAGACCACCCGCCACACCATCGTCGTGCGTAGCACCGTGTTGCCGGGCACCGTGGCCAACGTGGTGATCCCGATCCTCGAAGACTGCTCCGGCAAGAAAGCCGGCGTCGACTTCGGCGTCGCGGTCAACCCGGAATTCCTGCGCGAATCCACGGCCATCGCCGACTACGACCTGCCACCGATGACCGTCATCGGCGAATTCGACAAAGCCTCCGGTGATGTCCTGCAATCGCTGTACGAAGAACTCGACGCGCCGATCATCCGCAAGGACATCGCCGTTGCCGAAATGATCAAGTACACCTGCAACGTGTGGCACGCCACCAAGGTGACCTTCGCCAACGAGATCGGCAACATTGCCAAGGCCGTCGGCGTCGATGGTCGCGAAGTGATGGAAGTGGTCTGCCAGGACAAGACCCTCAACCTGTCCCAGTACTACATGCGCCCAGGCTTCGCATTCGGCGGCTCGTGCCTGCCCAAAGATGTGCGCGCGCTGACTTACCGCGCCGGCTCCCTGGACGTGGAAGCGCCGCTGCTCAACTCGCTGATGCGCAGCAACGAATCCCAGGTGCAGAACGCCTTCGACATCGTCGCCGGCCACGACAAACGCAAAGTCGCGCTGCTGGGCTTGAGCTTCAAGGCCGGCACCGACGACCTGCGCGAAAGCCCACTGGTGGAACTGGCGGAAATGCTGATCGGCAAGGGCTACGACCTGAGCATCTACGACAGCAACGTCGAGTACGCCCGTGTCCACGGTGCGAACAAGGAGTACATCGAAGGCAAGATCCCTCACGTGTCGTCCCTGCTCAACTCGGACTTCGATGATGTGATCAACAACTCCGACGTGATCATCCTCGGCAACCGTGATGAGAAGTTCCGTGCCCTGGCGCAGAACGCGCCACACGGCAAGCAAGTGGTCGACCTGGTGGGCTTCATGTCCAAGGCCACCTGCGTGACGGGCCGCACCGAAGGTATTTGCTGGTAACAGCAACGGCAAGTTTCGAGCTGCAAGCGTCCTGATCCCCAGCGCTTGCAGCTTGAAGCCTTCTTCACCTTCGGATGACGCTTATGTCCAAGTTAAAACACGTACTGCTCCAATCCGCCGGCTGGCTGTTCTTCTTGAGCCTGCTGATGGGACTCGCCCTGCTGTTGCCGGCGAGTACGTTCGACGCCGAGTCGAAGAATTTTATTTTCCTGATTGGCGCCGTCGGTATCTGGCGCTACTCGATGGGTGCGACGCATTTCTTTCGCGGCATGCTGTTCCTGTACGTGGTCTACCCACACCTGCGGCGCAAAGTGCGCAAGCTGGGCAAGTCAGCGGACCCGTCCCATGTGTTCCTGATGGTCACCAGTTTTCGGATCGATGCGCTGACCACCGCGCAGGTCTACAGCTCGGTGATTCGCGAAGCGATCGAATGCGGCTTCCCCACCACCGTGGTCTGCTCGCTGGTGGAAATGTCCGATGAGCTGTTGGTGAAGAGCCTGTGGGAACGCATGAACCCGCCGGACCATGTGAAGCTCGACTTCGTGCGCATCGCCGGCACCGGTAAACGCGACGGCCTGGCCTTCGGTTTCCGCGCCATCTCCCGCCACTTGCCGGATGACCGCGCCGTGGTTGCAGTGATCGATGGCGACACCGTGCTCGCCGAAGGCGTCGTGCGCAAGACCGTGCCGTGGTTCCAGTTGTTCGGCAATGTCGGCGGCCTGACCACCAACGAGTTCTGCGAAGTGCGCGGCGGCTACATCATGAGCGAGTGGCACAAACTGCGCTTCGCCCAACGCCACATCAACATGTGCTCGATGGCCCTGTCCAAGCGCGTGCTGACCATGACCGGGCGCATGTCGGTGTTCCGTGCCAGCGTCGTCACCGACCCGGGCTTTATCGCCGACGTGGAAAGCGACTCGCTGCAACACTGGCGCCTGGGCCGCTTCAAGTTTTTGACCGGCGACGACAAGTCCAGCTGGTTCAGCCTGATGCGCCTGGGTTACGACACCTTCTACGTGCCGGACGCCGCGATCAACACCGTGGAACACCCGCCGGAAAAGAGCTTTATCAAGGCCAGCCGCAAGCTGATGTTCCGCTGGTACGGCAACAACCTGCGCCAGAACTCCCGCGCCCTGGGCCTGGGTGTACGCCGCCTGGGTCTGTTCACCAGCGTGGTGCTGTTCGACCAGCGCGTGTCGATGTGGACCTCGCTGCTCGGCCTGACCGTGGCAATCATCGCCACCTTCAAGTACGGCGGCGCCTTCATCCTCGCTTACCTGCTGTGGATCGGCATCACCCGCCTGATCCTGACCCTGCTGCTGTCGTGCTCCGGCCACAGGATCGGCCCGGCGTACCCGGTGATTCTCTATTACAACCAGATCATGGGCGCGCTGGTGAAGATCTACGTGTTCTTCCGCCTTGATCAACAGTCCTGGACCCGCCAGGACACCAAACTGACCCGCGATTTGGCCAGCTTTCAACGTTGGTTCAACACCTGGTCGTCTCGGACCATGACCTTCTCCGCCGGCAGCGTTTTCGTCGCCGTGTTGCTGATGATGGTCTGACCCTGCCAAGCCTGAATTAACTCTAGGAAATTGCCCTGATGAACAGCCAAGTAAACGCCAACGTTGTCCACGAATCCGAAGCCCAGCGCCAGCACGCCCGAGTCAAAATCCCGGCCAAGCTGCGCTTCTTCAACACTGACCGCACGCAGACCGAAGCGCGGGTCATCGACCTGTCCGCCGGCGGCCTGGCGTTCACCGCCACGCAGCCGTTGACCGTCGGCGAAGTGCACAAGGGTCGCCTGCAGTTCGTCATCGATAACCTCGGCCTGGCAATGGATGTGGAGCTACAGATCCGCTCCTACGACCGCCAGAGCGGGCGCACCGGTTGCCAGTTCCAGAACCTCGATGCGCAGGATATCTCGACCCTGCGCCACCTGATCACCTCGCACCTGTCGGGCGATATCGTGACCATGGGTGACGTACTCGCCACCCTGCAACGCGACAACTTCACCAAGGCGCGCAAGGTCAAGGACGGCGGCAGCAACATGAGCGCCTTCGGCCGCTTGCGCGCCGTGACGTTCAGCCTGGCGATCTTCCTGGTGGGCCTGGCGGCATTCGGTTTCGTCTTCAAATCGCTGTATGGCATGTACTTTGTCAGCCACGCCCAGGCCGGCCTGGTCAGCGTGCCCGGCATGAACGTGACCATGCCTCGCGACGGCACCGTGCAAAGCCTGCTCAAAGGTGATGCGGTGGCGGCCAAAGGCGCGCCACTGGCGACCTTCAGCACCAGCATGCTCGACGTGCTCAAGGGCCACCTGGACGAAGACCAACTGCAACCGGCCAAGGTCGAAGAACTGTTCGGCAAGCAAATGACCGGCACCCTGACCTCCCCTTGCGACTGCGTCGTGGCCCAGCAAATGGTGGCCGACGGTCAGTACGCGAGCAAAGGCGACGTGATCTTCCAACTGGTACCACGCGGCAGCCTGGCCAACGTGGAAGCACGCTTCTCCTATCGCCAGTTCGCTGACGTTCGCCCAGGTACGCCGGTGAACTTCCAGGTCGCCGACGAAGAACAGACCCGCACCGGCACCATCGTCAGCAGCACCAGCCTGAACAGCGCCGACCTGTCCTCCGACATCCGCGTGCAGATCAAGCCGGATGCTCCGCTGGACAGCGCCTACGCCGGCCGCCCGGTGGAAGTGACCAGCGACCGTGGCCCATCGCTGAACTGGCTGATCGATAAAGCCATGGCTGCGGGTCTTTAATCATGAGCGCCCTTCGAACCCTACCGGTGCCCCTGGCGCTGGCCATCGCCCTCGCCGGTTGCGCCGGCCTGCCCGACCAACGCCTGGCCAATGAAGCGCTCAAGCGTGGCGATACCGTCACCGCGCAGCAGAATTACCAGCAACTGGCAGACCTGGGTTACAGCGAGGCCCAGGTGGGCCTGGCCGACATCCAGGTAGGCACCCGCGATCCGGCGCAAATCAAACAGGCCGAGGCCACTTACCGTGCCGCGGCGGATATTTCGCCGCGCGCCCAGGCCCGCCTGGGTCGCCTGCTGGTGGCCAAGCCCGGCGCCACCGAAGCCGAACACCATGAAGCCGAAGGTCTGCTGAAAAAAGCCTTCGCCAATGGCGAAGGCAACACCCTGATCCCGCTGGCGATGCTGTACCTGCAATACCCGCACAGCTTCCCCAACGTGAACGCCCAGCAGCAGATCAACCAATGGCAGGCGGCGGGTTACCCGGAAGCCGGTCTGGCCCAAGTGCTGCTCTATCGCACCCAGGACACCTACGACCAGCACCTGGATGACGTTGAGCGCATCTGCAAGGCCGCGCTGAACACCACCGATATCTGCTACGTCGAGCTGGCCACGGTCTACCAGAAAAAAGCCCAGCCGGAAAAACAAGCCGAACTGCTCAAGCAGATGGAAGCCGGCTACAGCCGTGGCACCGTCACCGCGCAGCGTGTCGACAGCGTGGCCCGCGTATTGGGCGACGCTACGCTGGGCACGACCGACGAGAAAACCGCCCAGGCCCTGCTGGAAAAAATCGCCCCCGGCTACCCCGCGTCCTGGGTCAGCCTGGCGCAATTGCTCTACGACTTCCCCGAACTGGGTGACGTCGACCAGATGATGAAGTACCTGGACAACGGCCGCGCCGCCGACCAGCCGCGCGCCGAACTGTTGCTGGGTAAGCTCTACTACGATGGCAAGTGGGTACCGGCAGACGCCAAGGCCGCCGAAGCCCACTTCCAAAAAGCCGTGGGCCGGGAAGTGGCCGCCGATTACTACCTCGGCCAGATCTACCGCCGTGGCTACCTGGGCAAGGTCTACTCGCAAAAGGCCCTGGACCACCTGCTGACCGCTGCGCGCAACGGCCAGAACAGCGCCGACTTCGCCATCGCCCAATTGTTTTCCCAAGGCAAGGGCACCAAGCCCGACCCATTGAACGCCTATGTCTTCAGCCAATTGGCTAAAGCCCAGGACACGCCAGAGGCCAATGACCTGGCCACGCAGCTCGAAGCCCCGCTGACGCCGGAACAACGCGCCGAAGGCCAACGCCTGGTGCAACAGGAACTGGCCGCGCGCGGCACCCTGGCCCAGAGCACGCTGCAACTGCACGCCCTGCAAGAAGAAGACGGCGAGGAAGCCCTATGAAGCTCAATCCATTTGTGCAGGCCGGTATTGGCCTGACCTTCGCCCTGCTGTGGTCGTGCCCGACCCTGGCCGCGCTGACTGAAACCAAGAATTTCGGCATGGACGTCAAAATCACCGGCCAGTCCGAAGACGACCGCGACCTGGGCACCAAACCGGATGGCGACGTCAACGGCATCGGCCTCGACCTGCGCCCGTGGATCTACGGTGAAAGCGGCAACTGGAGCGCCTACGCCATGGGCCAGGCGGTAGCCTCCAGCGACATCATCGAGACCGACACCCTGCAACAGTCGTCGAGTGACGCCACTGAGCAATCAAGCAACGACGACCGCAAGACCAAGAAAAACTACCTGGCCATGCGCGAGTTCTGGGTCGGCTACAGCGGCTTCACGCCCTACCCCGGCGAGCTCCTCAAGCTCGGTCGCCAACGCCTGCACAATGACGACGGCCAATGGCGCGACACCAATATCGAAGCGTTGAACTGGACCTTCGACACGACCCTGCTCAAGGCCAATGTCGGTGCCGCCGAACGTTTCAGCGAATACCGCACCGACCTCAAGGAACTGTCGCCCAAGGACAAGGACCGCCAGCACTTCTACGCCGACGCCGCCTACCAGTGGACGCCGGGCCAGTGGATCGGCCTGCGCGGTCACCACACCCATGACGACGGCAAGCTCGACTACGCCGAACCGGGCGTGGCCACTGACCCGTTGGACAAACGCGAGAACGGCGACCTGACCTGGCTCGGCATCGAAGCCAGCAGCGACGCCTACAACTGGCGCAACACCAACACCGTCAACTACTGGGCCAGCATCACCGGCATGCAGGGCGACCGCGACACGGTCAACGCCTTGAACGCCGAC
>NZ_JAKNRV010000609.1:0-1822 GCF_023072625.1 Pseudomonas emilianonis | reverse complement strand
GGGCTAATGGTCGGACCAAGGCGTTGCTGCTGGCCAGCGTGGAGCAACCGCTGGGGCCGCTGCTGGATCAGGCCGCCGCGTGGTTCGCCGAGGCGGTGACCGGCGAAGAAGGGGTCGAAGGCACCCAGGCCTTTGTGCAAAAGCGCAAGCCACGGTGGGCCGAATGAACAAGATCCTGATCGCCAACCGCGGCGAAATCGCCTGCCGCATCCAGCGCACCGCCCAGGCATTGGGCTACCGAACCGTGGCGGTCTACAGCGACGCCGACGCCCAGGCCGCGCACGTGCAGATGGCCGACGAAGCCGTGAATATCGGCCCGGCGCCGGTGCAGCAGTCCTACCTGAATATTCCAGCGATCCTCAGCGCGGCCCAACGCACGGGCGCCGACGCGGTCCACCCCGGCTACGGCTTTCTCTCTGAAAACCCCGATTTCGCCCGCGCCTGCACAAACGCCGGGCTGACCTTTATCGGCCCCAGCGTCGAGGCCATTGAGCTGATGGGCAGCAAACGCCTGTCCAAACTCGCCATGCTCAAGGCCGGCGTCCCGTGCATCGCCGGCTATCAAGGCAGCGCCCAGGACGACGCCACGTTGCAAATAGAAGCCGAACGCATTGGCTACCCGCTGATGATCAAGGCCAGCGCCGGGGGCGGCGGTCGAGGGATGCGCCTGGTGCATCAGCGCGAACACCTGCAAGAGCAACTGCGCACTGCCCGCTCCGAAGCCCTGAATGCGTTCGGCTGTGACGAACTGATCCTGGAACAGGCGCTGATCGAGCCGCGCCACGTCGAAATCCAGCTGTTCGGCGACAGCCACGGCAACCTGATCTACCTCGGCGAACGCGACTGCTCGGTCCAGCGCCGCCATCAAAAAATCATTGAAGAAGCGCCCTGCCCGGTGATGACCCCAGCCCTGCGCCAGGCCATGGGCGACGCGGCGCTCAAGGCCGGGCGTGCGGTGAATTACGTCGGCGCCGGCACGGTAGAGTTCCTGCTCGACCGCGACGGCCGGTTCTACTTCCTGGAAATGAACACGCGCCTGCAAGTCGAACACCCGGTGACCGAGCTGATCAGCGGCCTCGACCTGGTCGACTGGCAACTGCAAATTGCCGCCGGGCAACCGCTGCCGTTAACGCAATCGGAGGTCAGCCTCAGCGGCCACGCCATGGAAGTGCGCCTGTACGCCGAAGACCCGGCACAGGGCTTTTTGCCGCAGACCGGCGCGGTGTTGCGCTGGGAACCGGCCGCGGGTGTGCGGATTGACCATGGTGTTCTGGAAGGTCAGCGCATCAGCCCGTTCTATGACCCGATGCTCGGCAAGATCATCGCCCATGGCGCCACCCGCGAGGAGGCGCGGCGCAAGCTGCTGCGCGCGGTGGAGGACAGCGTGCTGCTGGGCGTGGCGACCAACCAGCAGCTATTGGCCGACCTGCTCAAGCACCCGCAGTTTATCCAAGGCGATTTCAGCACCGCGTTGATCGCCGAGCACTTCAGCGACATTCGCCGCACGAACGCAACCGCCGAACAGTTGGCCCTGGCGGCCGCGCTGTTTTATCAACACA
The DNA here is from genome assembly GCF_023072625.1 of Pseudomonas emilianonis. Classification (NCBI taxonomy): domain Bacteria; kingdom Pseudomonadati; phylum Pseudomonadota; class Gammaproteobacteria; order Pseudomonadales; family Pseudomonadaceae; genus Pseudomonas; species Pseudomonas emilianonis. Next base: position 263 of record NZ_JAKNRV010000609.1, on the reverse strand, counting down.
GCGCTCAGGCCCATGCCCCGGCCTTATCGGGGTGGCGCAACGGCGCTGACGTGCCACGGACCTATCAGTTGGCCGTCGACGATGAGGTCCAGGACATCACGGTCAGCGTCCTGGCCGACCATCGTCTGCAAGCCAACGGCATCGAGATCCGCCACCTCAGCAGCGACGGCCGTTGGGCCACTGCGGTGATCAACGGCATCCGCCGCCGCAGCGCCTACCACCTCGACGGCGCCCAGCTGTGGCTACGCGGCGTGAGCGTGACC